>DATFCF010000428.1:0-10337 GCA_035253445.1 Mycobacterium sp. | reverse complement strand
GGTTTGGTCAACGCGGCGTTGGTGTGGGCAGCGCTGCAATGGACGTCCGCCCCGCGGCTGGCCGCGCTGCCCTTGTGGAGTTGGCTTCTGACCGTGGCGGTGTTGACTCTTGGCGGACCCGGCGACGACATCGTGTTCGGTGGCACCGGAGTCATGGAATATGCGGCGTTGCTGCTGATCGTGCTGGGCTCGCTGCCCCCCGCCCTTGTGCTGTGGCGCCACATGAACCCGGCGAGCTGACGCGCTACTCCGACTTGGTGTCATCTTTCTTCGGGTCAGGCTCGTTGTGGTGACTCTTGGGTCCCGGCGGCGTCGCACCGGTTTCGGCCTCGTCCGGCTCGTCGGCGTCGTCCGCTGACGGGGTCTCAGCCTTGGTGGACTTCTCATCGGGGGACACGCCCGCGCCCGCATCGCGGACCTCGCCTTGCGCCTTGACGGTTCCGGACGACGTCGCCGTCGGCTCGTCAGCCTCGAGCTCGACCGCCGTCTCTACGCCCGGCTCGGTCTCTGTGGCGGCTGATCCGGCTTCCTCGACGATGGCCTCGTCGGTGGCCGTCGCGTCATCCTCCGTGACGACCTCCTCCGTAGCGGCCTCGGGTTCGACCGCTTCGATCGTCTCCTCGACCTGCCCGGCCAGCCGCGCCTCCGTCGTCTCCTCCACGGTTGTGACCATCGTCAGCTCGGCGGTGGTGGTTTCGGCGGCGAACGGGACGAAGATCGGCGGCAGTGGCGGAATGGGAGGAAGTGGGGGCAGCCAGAACGCCAACTGATCGTTTGCAAAGAGGATGAACGAGTTGATGGTGTCGACGCCGACGTTGACCAAGCCCTGAACAAAGCTGACATCTCCGTCGAGCCAGTCGGCGATGTTGAACGTGATGCTGCGTACGATGCGTTCGCCGAGGTTGTAGAAGATCATCACCTGCGGTGCCAGCCAACCGACGTACGGAATCCAGCCGACGCCATACGCGACCAATTCGAAGCCCCATTGCACCCACGGCTCGACTGCGTTGTAGGTGTTCTCGATGACACTGCCGATGGAGTTTCCGACGACAACCGGCGGGAACTGCGGCGTCGGGAAGGGCGCATTCGCACTGGGCGGCACGATGATGCGGTCCACCCAGTCCACGAGCAGGCTCGGCAGCGAAGTCGTCGTCGCGAGAGGTTGCACCGACGCGGTGAGCTGGACTGGGGGCGCGGCCAGTCGAACCGCCGCGGGTCTTGTGGGCGGCTGTGGCTCCTTCGCCGATGGCACAAACACAACGGTGGCCGCGGTGATGAGTGCTACGCCCGTCGTCAAGGCTGAACGAACCGATTTCTTCATGACGGCCCCCCTTGGTCTGCCGTCCGCCCTCGCAGAGGTGAACTTACGCCGCTGTAAATCATGTTGGGCGACATTTGGCAACCGCTTGGAGGGCGGGCCCTCCCGTGCCAGGCAGTGGGGACTAGGGTGGGCCACATGTCGCGGGCATGCCAGGCGCACGGGGTTTCAGATAGTGAGACGCGCGGATGATTCTCGACGACGCCTTGGTTACACGGGAGTGGCTCTGAACCCCCAGCGCGGCGCCGATCTGCCCAGCCCGGTGGTATCACCGATGTCCGATGCGCCCAGTCCTGCAGCCCTGCGACGAGTGTTGCGCCGTGCCCGCGACGGGGTGGCGTTGAACGTCGATGAAGCCGCTGTCGCGATGACCGCCCGCGGCGACGATCTTGCGGACCTGTGCGCCAGCGCGGCGCGGGTGCGTGACGCGGGACTTGAGGCATCGGGCCGCCGCGGCGTCAATGGCCGGCTTCCCGTGAGCTACTCACGCAAGGTGTTCATTCCCGTCACTCATCTGTGCCGCGACACGTGCCATTACTGCACGTTCGTCACCGTGCCCGGCCGGCTGCGCGCGCAGGGCACGGGCATGTTCATGGAGCCCGACGAGATCTTGGGCGTAGCGCGCCAGGGCGCCGAATTGGGATGCAAGGAAGCCCTTTTCACGCTGGGCGACCGGCCGGAGGCGCGGTGGGACGAGGCGCGGCAGTGGCTCGATGAGCGTGGATATGACTCGACGCTCGACTATGTGCGGGCGATGTCGATCCGGGTGCTCGAGGAGACCGGCTTGCTGCCGCACCTGAATCCGGGCGTGATGAGCTGGGCGGAGCTGTCGCGGCTCAAGCCGGTCGCTCCGTCGATGGGCATGATGCTCGAGACCACGTCGCGGCGGTTGTTCGAGACAAAGGGCCTGGCTCACTACGGCAGCCCGGACAAGGATCCGCAGGTTCGGCTGCGGACGTTGGCCGATGCGGGCCGGTTGTCCATTCCGTTCACGACGGGCCTGCTTGTCGGCATCGGCGAGACGCTTGTCGAGCGCTCCGAGACCATTCACGCGATTCGTCGCTCGCACAAGGAGTTCGGGCACGTTCAGGAAGTGATTGTGCAGAACTTCCGGGCCAAGGATCACACCGCGATGGCGTCGGTGCCCGACGCTGGGTTCGAGGATTTTCTGGCCACGGTGGCGGTCAGCCGACTGGTGATGGGCCCGAAGATGCGCATCCAGGCGCCGCCGAACCTGGTGTCACGCGCGGAGTGCCTGGCGTTGATCGACGCGGGTGTCGACGACTGGGGCGGGGTGTCGCCGTTGACGCCCGATCACGTCAACCCGGAGCGGCCGTGGCCGGCATTGGACGAGCTTGCCGATGTCACCGCCGAGGCCGGCTATGACCTTGTCCAGCGGCTGACCGCACAGCCGCAGTATGTGCAGGCCGGTGCGGCGTGGATCGACCCGCGGGTGCGTGGGCATGTCGACGCGCTGGCCGACCCCGACACCGGCTTTGCGTTGGACGTCAATCCGCAGGGCCGGCCGTGGCAGGAGCCCGACGAAGCGACCGAGTCGTTGGGCCGCATCGACTTGAACACGGCGATCGATTCCGAGGGCCGGCTGACGCAGACCCGCAGCGACTTGGGCAGCGCGTTCGGCGACTGGGAGTCGATCCGCGAGAAGGTGCACGAGCTGGCGGCGCGCGCACCCGAGCGGCTTGACACCGACGTGTTGGCGGCGCTGCGTGCGGCCGAGGCCGACCCTGCCGGCCTCACCGACAATGAGTACCTGGCGCTGGCCACTGCCGATGGGCCGGCGCTGGATGCCGTTGCGGCGCTGGCTGACTCACTGCGGCGCGATGCTGTCGGTGACGACGTGACGTTCGTCGTCAACCGCAACATCAACTTCACCAACATCTGCTACACCGGCTGCCGGTTCTGTGCGTTCGCGCAACGCAAGGGTGACGCCGACGCGTATTCGCTGTCGACGGACGAAGTTGCCGATCGGGCGTGGGAAGCACACGTCGCTGGGGCGACCGAGGTGTGCATGCAGGGTGGTATCGATCCCGAGCTGCCCGTGACGGGGTACGCCGACCTGGTGCGGGCGGTCAAGGCCCGGGTGCCGTCGATGCATGTACATGCGTTCTCCCCGATGGAGATTGCCAACGGAGTCACCAAAAGCGGCTTGAGCATTCGCGAGTGGCTGATCTCGTTGCACGAAGCGGGCCTGGGATCTATCCCGGGCACGGCCGCTGAAATCCTCGACGACGAGGTCCGCTGGGTTTTGACGAAGGGCAAGCTGCCGACGTCGATGTGGATCGAGGTCGTCACGACGGCGCACGAGGTCGGGCTTCGGTCGAGCTCGACGATGATGTACGGCCACGTCGATCAGCCGCACCACTGGGTCGGTCATCTGCGGGTGCTGCGCGACATCCAGGATCAAACGGGTGGGTTCACCGAGTTCGTCCCGCTGCCGTTCGTGCATCAGAGTTCGCCGTTGTATCTGGCCGGCGGCTCGCGGCCGGGCCCGACGCATCGCGATAACCGCGCCGTGCACGCGCTGGCGCGGATCATGTTGCACGGCAGGATCTCTCACATCCAGACCAGCTGGGTCAAGCTCGGTATCGAGCGCACACAGGTGATGCTCAACGGCGGCGCCAACGATCTGGGCGGCACGCTGATGGAGGAGACCATCTCGCGGATGGCCGGCTCGGAGTTCGGCTCCGCGAAGTCCGTCGAAGAACTGGCGGCCATCGCAGAAGCCATCGGCCGCCCCGCTCGCCAGCGCACCACGACGTACGCCCCGCTGGCCGCTTGACCCCTGCCCCGCGAGGGTGCGTGTCTGCCGGCCGACACGCCGCTGACGGGCGACATTTTGCGCACGCTCGTGGGCACGTCGTCAGTGTCAGCATCACAGCTCGGTGCGGTGTCTCGTCGTACTCATGAAGGCGTACGCTTGGAATGAATCGGACTGCGGTCCGGTTGTTCCTCTTGATCGGGCAGCGCCGCTCGTGACCATCGAATTCTGTAAGGAGACCTGCATATGACGTCAACCTCGGAAGCCACCGCAACCACCCAGCTCACTGCCGGAACGTGGGCCATCGACCCGGTCCACTCGTCGATCGCGTTCTCGATCCGCCACCTCATGGTGAGCAAGGCAAGAGGCAGGTTCGACAACTTCAGCGGCGCGATCGTCGTCGCCGAGGACGGCACCCCATCGGTCACCGCCGAGATCGCCGTCGACTCGATCAATACGGGCAACGAGCACCGTGATGCCCATGTCAAAGCCGCGGACTTCTTCGACGTCGAGAACTACCCGGTTGCCACGTTCACCTCCACTGGTGTGCGGGCCAACGGCGACACCTATGTCCTTGACGGCGAGTTCACGCTCAAGGGTGTGACGAAGCCGGTCAGCCTGGAGCTCGAGTTCGGCGGCACCAATCCTGGCATGGGACACGGTGAGGTCGCCGGCTTCGAGGCGTCGATCGTGTTGAACCGCAAGGACTTCGGCGTCGGCGGCGATCTGCCGCTGGAAACCGGCGGCGTGGTCCTTGGCGATAAGGTCACCATCACGCTGGAGGTCGAGGCGCTCAAGCAGTCATAGCACCTTCGGCCCGCGCGAGCGTGCGCAGAATGCCGCGCTCGCGCGGCCCCATCTTGAGCGCATTGTGCGCACGCTCGCCGGGGTGATCGGCTGCTCGCTACGTCAATGCGTCAGCGCGAATCAGACAGTTGATGTCACGTCCGCCGCCGGCAGTCCACGAGTCGGTTAGTCAGAATCTCGCACGATGCACTGCTCGCCGAACCGCCACAGTAGGCACTCGTCTGTAACACCCCACCGCTAGATGGATTTCGTGCCGTAAACGAGGCAACTGCCCGAAACCTTCGAATGAGAGAAGCGGACCGCCGTCCGAATCCATCCCGTATACCAACTTCGCCAAAATTGACGTGCCTCGTAACAATCGCGTTTACCTTGGATTCACCTTGAGTTCAGCTTGAGTTCAAAGGAGAACTCCGATGGTTGGAAAGGCGCTTTTCGCGGTGTCACTCGCTGTCGGCGGGGTGTTCGGGGGTGGGGTGGCGCACGCCGACTACATTCAGAATCTCGGCACCTATGCCGGTGACGTTATTGAGCAGTTGCAGGACTGGGGATACAACGTCATGCTCAACGGCCTCGATCGGGACATCGCCTACATGGATGAGACCCATAAGAGGCATTGCCAGGTGCTGGGCATTCATCCGGTGGTGTTTGAACCGCTGGAAGACGGTGAGTTCCAAACGGTTCACGTGGACCTGTCCTGCCCGGGGAACCCCAGCGGAACGTCCCCCTCCAGCCCATAGCGAGCCTTGCTGCACACCGCTTCTCATCGGCGCGACCAAGTTGCGTTCTGTTCGCGCACCTTTCAGCGACAACGTTTGTCAGGTCACCGGGATAGCGGGAGTAGGTCAGCGGGTTGTCGCCAAGAGCCGGGCGTGACGCTGATCGCCTGGAACAGTGCTTCGCGTCGCCAAACTCAGCGACCCTAGAGCTTGGATGCTAGCTCGGTGCCTTGCCGGATTGCGCGCTTGGCGTCGAGTTCGGCGGCAACTTCGGCGCCGCCGATGACGTGCGGCTCGATGCCGTTGCGGCGCAGGCCTTCTGCTAGGTCGCGGACAGGCTCCTGGCCGGCGCAGATCACGACATTGTCGACCTCGAGCACCCGCGGGTCTGACCGATCGGAGCCGAAGCTGATGTGCAGGCCGTCGTCGTCGATGCGTTCGTAGTTCACGCCGGATAGCTGCTGCACGCCCTTGGCCTTCAGTGACGCGCGATGTACCCACCCCGACGTCTTGCCGAGCCGCTTGCCCTGCGGCCCCTTCGTGCGCTGCAGCAGGTACACCTCACGGGCCGCAGGCGCCGGGATCGGCGTCGTCAGCGCGCCGCGCGCCTCCCGAGGATCGGCCGCGCCCCACTCGGCCTTCCAGTCCTTCACGTGTTGAGGCGCCCGCGGGCCGTCTAGCGGCGTCGTGACGAGGAACTCGCTGACGTCGAATCCGATACCACCGGCGCCGACGACCGCGACGGTCTTGCCGACGGGCTTGCCGGTGATGGCTTCCGCATACGACAGGACCATCGGATGGTCGATGCCCGGGATGTCGGGAATCCGCGGCGCCACCCCGGTCGCGAGCACCACCTCGTCGAACCCGGCCAACTCCTCAACATCGGCGCGGGTCCGAAGCCGGACGTCGACTCCGTGCTTGCCCAGCATCGTCGTGTAGTAGCGGATCGTCTGGCTGAACTCCTCTTTGCCGGGAATCCTTCGCGCTAAATCGAATTGACCGCCGATGCCATCGCCGGCCTCGAACAGCGTCACCTGATGCCCCCGCTGCGCGGCCGTGACCGCGGCGGCCAGTCCGGCCGGGCCAGCGCCGACCACCGCGATCCGCTTCGTGCGACGCGTCGGGCCGAGCACCAGCTTGGTCTCGTGGCCGGCCCGCGGATTCAGCAGGCACGACACCGTCTTGTGGACGAATGCGTGGTCCAGGCAGGCCTGGTTGCAGGCGATGCAGGTGTTGATCTCGTCGGCCGCGTCCGCGGCGGCTTTGAGTACCCAGTCCGGGTCGGACAGCAGTGGGCGCGCCATCGAGATCAACTGCACATGGCCGTCGGCGAGGATCTGTTCGGCGGCCTGCGGCATGTTGATCCGGTTGGACGCCACCACCGGAATGCTCACGTGCTCGGCCACGGTGTTGCTGATGTCGACGAACGCACTGTTGGGCACTGACGTGACGATCGTGGGCACCCGCGCCTCGTGCCAGCCGATGCCGGTGTTGATGATCGTTGCGCCCGCTGCTTCGACTTCAGTTGCCAGCGCGACGATTTCGTCCCAGCTTTGGCCGTCCTCGACGTAGTCGGCCATCGACATTCGGTAGCAGATGATGAAGTCGTCGCCGACGGCGGCTCGTGTCCGTCGGACGATCTCGACCGGCATGCGACGGCGCTTTTCCGGTGTGCCGCCCCACGCGTCGGTGCGCCTGTTGGTGCGCGGGGCGAGGAACTGGTTGAGCAGATAGCCCTCGCTGCCCATGATCTCCACACCGTCGTAGCCGGCCTGGCGGGCCAGCGTTGCGCAGCGCGCGAAGTCGTCGATGGTGCCGTCGACATCCCGCAACGCCCGCGGACGAAACGGGTTGATCGGTGCTTTGATGGCCGACGCGCTCACCGAAAACGGGTGGTACGCATAGCGTCCGGCGTGCAGGATCTGCAGCAGGATCTTCCCGTCGGCGTCATGCACAGCGCCGGTGATGCGACGGTGCCGCCGAGCATCCGACGACAAGGTCATCTGCGCGGCGAACGGCAGCAGCCAGCCGGTCCGGTTCGGGGCGTACCCGCCGGTGACGATGAGCCCGACGCCGCCGCGGGCACGTTCGGCGAAATACTCTGCGAGGCGAGCGGTGTCGCGGGCCCGGTCTTCAAGGCCGGTATGCATGGAACCCATCACCACGCGGTTGCGCAGTGTGATGAAGCCGAGGTCCAACGGCGACAACAGGTTTGGATAACTCACTCTTGACCTCTGCTCTTCGCGCGAGCGCTCATTGCGGTGCGTTTCAGGGCCGCTGCCACTTCGTCGAGCCAGTCGACGGCGCTTTCCTCGGCGCGGATGCCGCCGCGCAGCACCAGGTACTGATGTAGCGCACTACCGGTCAACGCGCCGGGGTCGGGAAACTGGCGTTTCTCGAATCCGCGGTAGGTGTCGAGCAATTCGGCGCGTTCGGCTCGTAGCGCTGCGACCTGGGCGCGTAGCACCTCGGCATCGCCATACTCGGCGCCGCGCACCTTCACCGCGAGGTCGCGCGTGCGGTTGTCGGCCACCGAACTACCCTGCCTTGAACTGACCGGCTGCGCCGGGTCGGCGATCCAGCGGGCCAGCTCGGCGCGGCCGGCATCTGAGACCGTGTACACCTTCTTGTCCGGCCGGCCCTGCTGGACAACCGGTCTGACGTGCACCCAGCCGTCATCCTCCATCGTCGGCAGCGTCCGATAGATCTGCTGGTGCGTCGCGGCCCAGAAGTAGCCGATGGACCGGTCGAACCGGCGGGCGAGCTCGTATCCGGACCCGGACTGCTCGCTCAGCGCCACCAAGATCGCGTGGGGAAGGGCCACGCCGGCAGCCTATGGGGAAATCACCGGCCTATGCAACGAGTTGCACTGCAACCGCGCGCATAGGCCGGCGAATCGTCAGGTCAGCACCAATTCACGTTGACGTCGGTGCCGCCCGAGTTGACGTGCACTGAGCAGTTGACGGGTTGATACGACGCGGTGCCGCCGTCTGTGACGTAGACAGCGTCGTAGTTCGGGCTGACGTCACGCGGCGCGGCCAAGGCCGGGCTGGCAAGCCCGATCGTCATCACGGCGAGGGTGCCGACGGTGGCGAGTCCGAGTGCTAGCTTCTTCATTTTCTGACTCCTTTGTCAGGCTTAGGCGAGCTAAGCAATTGCTATCTGAAGGAACACGCAGAGCGCCGACGGTCTTCCGTCTCGGGAGCCATTTGGCCCGCCCCGCAAGTCATCACAGTCGAGTGCGCATGTGGGCGGCGTCACATGCGGGTTGCGTCAACGGGAAGGGCAAGTCAGATGGGGTGTGTCCCTAGGCGTGCTGTATGTGCAACGTCTAGTATCAGTAACCATGCGCCACCCTTAACCAGGCGGCGTCAAAGTTAGGGCACACTGAGACAGGCGTCCAAGTTCCGGTTTCGGATACTGGCAACGAATTTTCAGCGGGCTCGGCCCAGCCTGGCAGCCCCGGACAGGAGATCGAGGAGCAACCTGTGACGTACACGATTGCCGAACCCTGCGTCGACATCAAAGACAAGGCATGTATCGAGGAGTGCCCCGTCGATTGCATCTACGAGGGCGCACGCATGCTGTACATCCATCCGGACGAATGCGTCGACTGCGGCGCATGCGAGCCGGTGTGCCCGGTCGAGGCCATCTATTACGAAGATGATGTGCCCGACCAGTGGAGCGGATACACGCAGATCAACGCCGACTTCTTCGCCGAACTGGGCTCGCCGGGCGGCGCGTCCAAGGTGGGGCTGACGGAGAACGACCCGCAGTCGGTCAAGGACCTCCCGCCGCAAGGCGAGGAGTCCTAGCGGCTCGGGTGGAGCTTCGTAGGCGCGTCGCGTCGTCATTGCCGCTGTTCCCTTGGGACACCCTGGCCGACGTCACTGCGCTTGCCCATTCACACCCCGACGGCATCGTCGACCTGTCGGTCGGCACGCCGGTCGACCCGGTCGCACCGCTGATCCGCGACGCACTCTCCGCGGCCAGCGCATCGTCGGGGTATCCCACCACCGCGGGTACCCCGGTGCTGCGGGCGTCGGCGGCTGCAGCCTTGCGCCGCCGACATGGCATCACCGGATTGCCCGACGACGCAGTGCTTCCCGTGATCGGCACCAAGGAACTCATCGCGTGGCTGCCAACCCTGCTCGGGTTGAGCGGTGAGGACATCGTCGTCGTGCCGGAGCTGGCCTATCCGACGTACGAGGTCGGTGCGCAGTTGGCCGGCGCCCAGGTGGTGCGCGCGGATTCGCTCACCCAACTCGGCCCGCAGTCGCCGCCGCTGGTGTACCTGAATTCGCCCAGCAATCCGACCGGCAAGGTGTTGGGTGTCGACCACCTCCGCAAGGTGGTGGGGTGGGCCCGCGAACGCGGCGCGCTGGTCGCTTCCGACGAGTGCTATCTGGGACTCGGGTGGCACGCCCAGCCGTACTCGGTGCTGCACCCAGAGGTCTGCGACGGCGACCACACCGGCCTGCTGGCCGTGCATTCGCTGTCGAAGACATCGTCGCTGGCCGGCTACCGCGCCGGCTTCGTCGCCGGTGATCCTGCGGTGGTCGCCGAGCTGCTGGCGGTGCGCAAGCACGCCGGGATGATGGTGCCGACGCCGGTGCAGGCCGCCATGGTCGCCGCGCTTGACGACGATCCGCACGAACTCGTGCAGCGCGAGCGATACGAGCGGCGACGGGCCGTGCTCCTACCCGCTTTGCAGTCG
>DATFCF010000427.1:0-4713 GCA_035253445.1 Mycobacterium sp. | reverse complement strand
CGTTTGGTGCCCCGCGCCTTGTTGTGTGAAGCCCTCTGCAACATACTCATCCTTCTGCGACACCACCGAATTCTACGGTGCAATTTGCGAACTCTTACGCCCCAGATCGAACCCGCCAGCGACGCAATTCCAGAGAATTACCGTCTATACGGGTGCATCGCACGTACATCCCCCGGCCCAGCACCGGACATCTGCGTCGGCAGTGTATGAGCATCGATCCCTAGCCCGGGGTGCGTCCTCCGAACAATCATCTGCAGTGGTTGTCTGGTGGAGTCGAGCATCGTCGGGGACTTCAGCTGCGCCTATCCGCTGAACGGAAGAGGTCGCGCTGGATGATTTCCTTCATGATTTCGTTGGTGCCGCCGTAGATTCGCTGCACTCGCGCATCGATGAAGGCCTTTGCGATCGGGTACTCCATCATGTATCCGTAGCCGCCGTGAAGTTGGAGTCCCGCATCGATGACGTCCCATTGCAGTTCGGTAGCAGCGAGCTTGGCCTTGGCGGCGTCGGTGGGTGAGAGTTCTCCATGGGAGTGCTGGATTACGGCACGGTCGAGGAAGGCGCGGACCATATCGATCCGTGTCGCGAGGTCGGCCAGGACGAAGCCGGTGTTCTGGAATTCGGAGATCGACTTCCCGAACGCTTTGCGTTCGGTCACGTAGGAGACGGTCCATTGCAGCGCCGCCTCCGCGGACATCTGCGCAGCGAGCGCGATACCAAGCCGTTCGAGCGGGAGACTGTCCATCAGGTAGTGCAGCCCGGCACCGACCTCACCCAGCACATTCTCCTGCGGAACTCGAACGTTGTCGAAAACCAGTTCAGCGGTGTCCTGGGCGGCCAGACCGACCTTGTGCAGTTGCCGGCCTCGGTGGAATCCGGCCATGCCGTCCTCGATCACCATCAGGCTGAGCGCACCACTTCCATCGCTGCTGGGGGTGCGCACGACGACGATCACCAGGTCGGCGAGCACGCCACTGGTGATGAAGGTTTTGCTGCCGTTCACCACCCAGGCGTCGCCGTCTTGGACGGCGGTGGTCTTGATGCCGCGAAGGTCGCTCCCGGTTCCGGGTTCGGTCATCGCGATTGCTCCGATCGTCTCCCCGGTCGTGAAACCCGGCAACCATCGTCGCTTCTGATCAGCGCTGCCCTGCCGCAGGATGTAGTTCGCGACGATGTCGTCGTTGGTGGAGAATCCGGACTGCAAGGCTGCGGCACCGACGCGGGCCAACTCCGAGATGACGACGACCCGGAAGCGGTAGTCGGTGACCCCGCTGCCGCCGTACTCCTCAGGGATCGACAACCCCAACAAGCCTAACTTCCCCGCGGCCAACCATGTTTCGCGGTCGATCGATCGTTGTTCGTCCCATCGTTCGAGATTCGGGACAACTTCGTTCTCGACGAAACGGCGGACTGTTTGGCGATACGCCTCGTGATCGACCTCGAACAGATCGCTCTTCACACTGACTCCTTGATGGGGTATTGCGTTTCAGATGGATGGGGGAAAGAGTTCTGGAGCTCCCGGAGGAGCCGAAAGATCGGTTTGGCGATCTCTCTTGCCGATGAGTCGCCTCTACCGCACCGATGCTGTCGCCACGATGGTCGACAGCATCGGCCCTGCGGTGGCCCGTGTTCGAGCGAGAGACGTATCCATCGGCGAGTGCGCCGCTGACCTCTGCGATCCGAAGGCCGGTGTTTGTTCAGACTGCAGAGGCGACGGATCCGCGCGAACGCGGGACGTTCCTACTTGATTCGACATCTCTTCATCAGCCGGTACATCCAGGCGAGGATCGTTGCGTTCTGCTCGGTGCTGACTCCTGCCGGGGGGTCGAATCCCACGACGTGTTGGCTCGCAATGGTCTGCAACTCGGTGTACTCGAGGATGCCGTGTTCGCCGTGCCGACGCCCCTGACCAGAGGCTTTCATCCCACCCATCGGTGCGTCGTTGGACGCATAGGCCGAGCCGTAACCCTCGTTGATGTTGACGGTTCCGCAGCGGATCTGTTCGGCGACACGACGGCCACGGGCCGTGCTGGAGGTCCAGACGCTGGCGTTGAGGCCGAACTCGGTGTCGTTCGCGAGGCGGACAGCCTCGTCGTCACTGTCGACCCGATACAGCGAGACCACCGGTCCGAAGGTCTCGTTGGCGTACACCTCCATCTCGGGGGTGACGTCCTCGAGGATGGTCGGTTCGTAGAAGTACGGGCCGAGGTCGGGACGCGGTCGTCCGCCTGCGAGGACGGTGGCCCCGTGAGTGCGGGCATCGGCGACGTGACGTTCGACGTTGTCGAACTGTCGTTGCGAGGTCAAAGTGCCGATGTCGTAGTCGAACGCGGCGCCCTTCCCGAGTTTGAGTGCTTGGGTCTGCGCGACGAGCTTCGGAACGAATTCGTCGTAGATGGTGCCGGCGATGTACAGGCGTTCGGTCGACAGGCAGAGCTGCCCGGCCGTCGAGAAACACGCCCGAGCTGCTCCCTTGGCGGCCTTGTCGAGATCGGCGTCGTCGAGCACGAGCATGGGGTTCTTGCCGCCGAGCTCGAGTGTGCAACCGATGAGTCGGCGCGCGGCCGCCTCCGCGATCTCGCGGCCCGCGCCGGTCGAGCCGGTGAAGCAGATGTGGTCGGCGTGGTCGATGATCGGCTGTCCGACCGTTGCCGGTTCGCCGACGACGATCTGCCACAGTGCGGGGTCCAGGCCCGCTTCGACGAGGAGCTCCCGCGCGCGTAATGCGGTCAGCGCGGTCTGCGTGTCCGGCTTGTGGACCACGGCATTGCCGGCGAGGAGCGCGGGGATGATGTCGCAGACACCCAGCGACAGTGGGTAGTTCCAGGGTGAGATGATGCCCACCACGCCCTTGGGCTGCCGCAATTCGCGGGTTTGTGTCGCGAGGGGGATCGCTCCGGCTCGTTTGCGGGGGGCGAGGAACTTCGATGCGTGCCTGCCGTAATAGAGCGCCAGTCCCGCGACATCGAGGGTCTCTTCGAATGCGCTGTTGCGGGACTTGCCGGTCTCGGCCTGGACGATGTCGATGAGGCCTTCGTTGGCGAGGACGAGGTCGTGCAGCCGCAGGAAGGGTTTGGCCCGCTCACGTGGTGATGTGGCAGCCCATGCGCGTTGGCTGGTGCGGGCGGCGGTGAACGCGGCCGCCACGTCGTCGACGGTCGAGGTACGGAAGGTCGCCAGTTGTTCACCGGTTGCCGGTGCAGCTGTCGACACCGCCGATCCGCTACCAGGCAGAGTGCCGATCAGCCGGGAGACGACCTCAGGCGCGATCGCAATACTCTGGGTGCTCGAAGCAGCCGATGTGGTGCTGTGGATTTTGTCGGTGCGTGCTGTCATGTTCTCTACCAATCATCACGGAGTGCGTAGGAATCTCACGACTGTTCGGGTGTGAAGTGAATGGGCATCGACTTCACGCCATGGATGAAGTTGCCCTCGAGCATGACGGGGTCACCCGCCCGGAAATCGGGAATTCGTGTGAGCAACTCGCGGAACAGCGCCCGCAGCTGACTCTTGGCGACCTGATTGCCGAGGCAGAAGTGGTTTCCGCCGCCGCCGAAGCCGACGTGCGGGTTCGGCGATCGGGACAGGTCGAAGGTGTCGGGGTCGGTGAAGACCGCGGTGTCCCAGTTCCCGGAGGGATAGAACATGACCACCTTCTCGCCGGCCTTGATGGGCTGACCGGCCAGTTCGGTGTCTTCGATGGCGGTGCGCCGGAAGGTCATCACCGGTGACGCCCAGCGCACGAACTCTTCGATCGCGCTGTTGATCCGGCCGTCGTAGTCCTCCATGAGCCAGGCCCGCTGGTCAGGAAAATCGGTCAATGCCTTCACCGCGTGCGTGGCGGTCTGCCGCGTCGTGTCGGTGCCGGCGACGCACAACAGGGTGAAGAAGGACGATATTTCGATGTCGTTGAGTCGTTCACCGTCCACCTCGGCATTGACCAGCGCGCTGATCAGATCGTCCCGAGGCTCGGCTCGGCGCTGCGCTGCAAGTGTGCGGGCAAGCTTGGTGAGATACCAGCCGACCTCGGCCAGCGCGGGCCCTCTTTCGCGGCCGCCCCGTACTTCGGGGTCGTTCCATCCGGTGATCACCTCGGCGGCGTGTGCCACCTTCTCCTGCTCGCCGCGGGCGATGCCGATCATGTCGCAGACGGTCCGCATCGGGAGCTTGGCGGCGACCTCACTGACGAACTCCGCGTCGCCCCTCGCGGCGATGGCATCGACGAGTTCGGCGGCGTTGCGTTTGATCTGGTCCTCGATCCGTTTGACCTGCCGCGGAGTGAAGGCGGCACTGATCAGCTTGCGAATCTTGGTGTGGTCGGGCGGGTCCATCGCGAGGATCGACTGCGAGCCGCGCAGCACGTCCGGCGGAAGGTTCTCGAACTGCACCCCCAGGCCCGAGATGAAGACCCCACTGCGGCGACTGACGTCGACGATATCGGCGTGCCGCACCACCGCCCAGTATCCCGGATCGTCCGGCTCGGGCAACCACGAGTCCTCCACCGGTGGTTGCCAACTGACGGGACTGTGGTCGCGAAGTTGGGCGAACGAGACTTCCCGTTCGGTGGCGGACTTCGCCCAGAACGCCTTGGAAGACAAGTCGATCTCGTGGTACGGGCGGATTGCGGCGTCGGTACGTGCAGCGGTCATCAGGTTCTCCAAGATCAAGCGGGCAGGTAGACGGACTTGAGTTGCTGGTACGGATGCAGGCCCT
>DATFCF010000426.1:0-9031 GCA_035253445.1 Mycobacterium sp. | reverse complement strand
CTCGAGATCGTTGACCCCGCGGATCAAGTTGTCATTGTTGGGCCCAAGCAGGTTGATGCCGCTTTGGGACAACCCAATGACGTTGATCAGCAACGCATCCAGGTCGGCGGCATTGCTGGTGACGGTCTTACTGGTCGTGCTTGCGGCGTTCAGTACCGCCATGATGTTCTGGGCTGCAGCGCTGTACGTATCGCTGAAGCCTTTCAGCGATTGCCAGTCCCGCCGGATCGTTTCGGCGCGCGGATTCAGCTCTAACAACACCTGATTCGCGTCGGTGATCGCCTCCCCGAGCGATTGTCCTTGCCCGCGCAGACCCTCAGACAGGGCCGCCAGGATGGCGTTGAGTTTGGCCGGGTCGATTTGTTTCAGCAAGCCAACCAGGTTCTGGAAGACAGTGTTCACTTCGGTCGACACGTTCTGCGACGGAATGACCGCACCAGCAGTGAGGCGCTTGGGACTGGGGTCATCTGGGAAAATCAGGTCAACGTATTTTGCGCCGAATACGGTGGTGGCCCGGATCTGTGCCGCCACGTTGGCCGGGATGTACTCGAGTTGATCGGGGTAGATCTCGAGGTTGAGACGCACCGAGTCATACGCGTTGCGAATTTGGCTTACCTTGCCTACCTGTACGCCGCGCAGCTTCACCTTGGCGTCGGGCTCCATCACCAGACCTGCCCGATCCGAGGTCACCACAACCGGCACCATGGAGTCGAATTTGCCGGTGAAGCGCGCCACCGTGGCGAACACGAACACCACCACCAGCGCAATCAGGGTGAGCCCCCACCAGGTGGGGTGCAACCGGCGTCTCTTTCTCGTTTTCACGCCGCTATCCCGAGAGATTGAAGTTGCCGGATGGGCCGTAAATGGCCAGCGAGACGAGCAACAAAACGGCGACCATGGTGACGAGTGAGGTGCGTACCGCACGTCCGACGGCTTCGCCGACACCGGCGGGACCGCCGGAGGCGGTGAACCCGTAATAGGTGTGCACCAGCATCACGACGATACCGAGGACCACTGCCTGCACCAACGACCAGAGGAGGTCAATGGGATTGAGAAAGGTATAGAAGTAGTGGTCGTAAACGCCGGTTGATTGGCCGTATAACGCCGTCGTCCCGACTCGGGTGGCGATATACGCCCCCAGTACCCCGACGGCGTACAGCGGAACCACCACGATGACCCCGGCCACCAATCGGATGGAACACAGGTACGGGACCGCGCGGATGCTCATCACCTCGAGGGCGTCGATCTCCTCGCTGATTCGCATGGCGCCCAATTGCGCTGTCGCGCCGGCGCCGATGGTGGCGGCCAGACCGATACCGGCCACCAACGGCCCCAGGACCCGGGTGTTGAGGATGGCCGACGTGAACCCGGCCAGGGCATCCACACCGACCTGCTGTAGCTGGGGATAGAGTTGTATCGCGATCAGCGATCCCGTCGACAGCGTCAGCAACCCGAGGATGACGATCGCGCCGCCGATCAACGCCAGCGCGCCGACTCCGAGACTCATTTCGGCGATCAGCCGCAGCAGCTCGCCGGGATACCTGACGACTGCATACCCACAGCCCCGAATCGTCTCGGCGTAAAACTGGGCCTGCCGGGAGAACCGGTTCCAGCCTTGCCCTGTGTCGACAACCGCCCGCCGCAGTCCAGGATGAAGAGTGCTCGGCGCTGATTGGGTCACATCGTTGCCTTCACTCCGACAGCCGTGGCGATCACGTTGATCACAAACAGCGCCAGGAACGTATACACCACGGTTTCGTTCACCGCGTTGCCGACTCCGGCAGGTCCGCCACCCACCGACAAACCCTTGTAACAGGCGATCAGACTTGCCGTCAGACCGAAGATCGCCGCCTTGATCAGGCCGGTGACCACCTCCCCTGCACCGACGAGCAGCGGCAGCCCGGCGACAAACGATCCAGGTGTGATGTGCTGCAAGAAGACTGAGAAAAGAAACGCACCGATGATCCCGACCATCGTCACCACCGACACCAGCAAGACCGAAACCAGCGCCGTAGCCAGCACCCGGGGAACCACGAGCGCCTGAATCGGGTTGATGCCGAGCACGCGCATCGCATCGATCTCCTCGCGGATGGTACGTGCGCCGAGATCGGCGCACATCGCGGTCGCGGCGGCGCCCGAGATCACCAGAACCGTCACGACGGGGCCGCCCTGCGTCACCGCACCAAGCGCCACACCCGTGCCGGAGAAGTCGGCCGCTCCGAACTCAACGAGGAGGACGTTCAGCGTGTACGTCGCGAGCACGACGAGTGGGAAAGCCATGAAAATCGTCGGCACGATCGACACTCGCGCCACGAACCAGGTCTGATACAAGAACTCCCGCCACGCCCACGGTGGCCGGAACATCATGACAACGGTGTCCAGGCACAACGCGAAAAAGTCGCCAACGGCACGGACCGGAGTGGCAACGCCGCCGGGAGCTGTCACGGTGTGACTTCCGCGCCCGGGTAGGCGAATGATGCGCCCGTGTCTTCATGCGCGCGGTGACCTCCGGTCGCGCCGGGGTCAGACAGCATCACCCTGGAGTGCGCGCCGGCCAGCATGCGGGTCGCATGAGATTCCCCCACGCACTTTGGAAGCGGCGCGTCCAGCGCGTGTCGGCGGTGCGGCGCCGATCGACCTCCAGTTGCTCCAGCACTTCGTTGCGGACCTTCAAGAGGACCACCGGCCCCTCGTTGTATCGGGATTTCTGGATCAAATCGGTCGATTCTCGTTTGATCCCAGCGCCGAATGCGCAGCATCTGACTCGCTTCCCTCGATGTGACTTAACCCACTTTCCGTCGGGTTCGTGGCTGGAGTCTCGCCAATGCGTGCCATGCATGTCTTCGCTGAGTGCCAACCTGATGCAGGCCATTACGAGCGCTGACACGCACGATCCCGACCCTCGGCTCGTTGCGACGGTCCTCTCCAATCCCACGCAAGCTGCTTGAATGCCGCAGGCGGCTGCTGAGCATGCAGGTGAGCGACGTCAGCCCGCCGGATCTCGCTCGCAGTACCGGCGATTGATCGGTCAGCACCTATTGCGACTTCGCCGGCCGGGGCACTGGTACGGCAACTGACTGTGCGTCAAGAGATTTGGGTACCCGGCCCGCGGCGACGAGCATGCCGACGAGAGCCAAAGGCTCGTCGAATTGATGGCCGACAAGGCGAGTGTCGAAGTGCCGCCGTGACTTCGAACCACTCTCCCGCACCGAGTGGGCCAGACGCGGGGATGCCCAAGGCATCGATGGGTGAATCGAGGGCGCGGCGTCGCTTTAACCCCAAGGCACACTTGGCAATCGCGCAGCAATGCGGTTTCGCGAGTACTGCATTGACTGCGGTGCACCGCGGAACCGGGTGTCAGGATGAGCCTTTAGGTTCAGCCCGTCGTCTAGGCGCATTGCCCGCACCCGTGGCATTGCTTTGGCGTAGCACGACAACTCAGGGCCCAATCGTTGGCACGCCGGGACGCAGACCTGGCCCCCGAGCCCGGTTAGCGTCACCAATGCCCACGCCGAGAACTCGCTTGTTGTCAGATCTGGAGTCGCAGTGGAACCTTTCTGGGTGCCGGCCGCCGACGTATCCGACACGGTCATCGATCGCTTCGCCGCGTTCGCGTCACGCCGATACGGTGTGGCCGCCAGCAGCTACCGCGAGCTTTGGACGTGGTCGGTGCACAGCCCCCAACAGTTCTGGCCGGCGGTGTCTGAATTCTTCGGGGTGGAATTCGGCAGCCGCGATCAGGAAATCCACTACGGCCGAGACTTATTGGAGACTCAATGGTTTCCCGGGGCGACCGTGAATTTCACACGCCAAATCTTGAGCGGTGCGCACGCCGGATCCTGCGGCCCGGCAGTGGTCTCAGTCACCGAGGACGGACAGACCACAGCGCTGAGCTGGGACCAGCTACGTCAGTCGGTGGCCGGTTTCGCGGCGTGGCTGCGCCGTCACGACGTCCGTGAAGGAGATCGGGTCGTCGGCTACCTCCCGAACGGCTTGCATGCCATCGTTGCGTGCTTGGCGACGGTGGGCCTCGGTGCGGTGTGGTCGGCGTGCGGACAGGAGCTGGCCGCACGAGGCGCCGCCGACCGCTTCGCCCAGTTGGAACCTGCAATCCTGGTCGCTGCCGATGGCCATCACTGGAATGGCCAAGCACGCAATCGCACAGCCGAAAGCATGGCGCTCAAGGAGATGCTGCCCTCTGTGCGCGCTGCTGCCTTTGCACCACACCTGGGTTGTACGGTTCCTGACCCTGAATGGCACCCGTGGCCCGAGCCGGCCGAGGCGGCCATACAGTGGCCATGGTTGCCATTCGATGCGGCATTGTGGATGTTGTTCTCGTCGGGAACCACGGGTGCGCCCAAGGCGATCGTGCACAGCCACGGCGGGGTGGTCCTAGAACACCTCAAAATCCTGGGACTGCATTTCGACCTGGGTTCCACCGACCGGTTCATGTGGCACACCACAACCAGCTGGATGCTGTGGAATCTGGTGTTGTCAGCACTGGCCACCGGTGCGACGATCGTAGTTTTCGACGGCAATCCCAGCTATCCCACGCCCGACAGGCTCTGGCAACTGGCCGCCGAGCAACGCCTCACCGTCCTCGGCACCAGCCCCGGATACTTGATGCAATGTGCCAAGGCAGGTGTGACTCCAGGCCGGGACCACGACTTGTCGGCGCTGCGCATTCTTGGCTCGACCGGCGCGCCGTTACCGGCACAAAGCTATCAATGGGTACGCGATCAGGTCAGCCCCAGAGTGCAGGTCAACTCTGCGGCCGGTGGCACGGATATCGTCAGCGCGCTGGCGCTTGCCGCCCCGACTACTCCAGTGTGGGCAGGCGAAATCTCGGCGCCCGCGCTGGGGGCCGCAGTCGAATCCTGGCTGCCCGACGGGCGAGCTGCCGCCCGCGGCGAAGTGGGCGAACTCGTACTGACCCGGCCGCTGCCGTCGATGCCGTTGCGGTTTTGGAATGACCCCGACGATGTGAAACTGCGCGAGACCTACTTCTCCCACTTTCCCGGCGTGTGGCGCCACGGCGACCTTGTCACCGTCACCGACCGGGACACCCTGGTCATCAGCGGTCGATCGGATGCCACCCTGAACCGGAACGGGGTCAGGTTGGGCACCGCCGAAATCTACGCCGCCGTCGAGCGGCTACCGCAAGTCAGCGAGGCCCTGGCCGTCGGAGTTGAACTGGCCGACGGCCGGTATTGGCTGCCGCTCTTTGTGGTGCTGACGTCCGAGGCGGCGCACACGGCGACTCTCACCGAGACGATCAAGGCGGCCATCTGCGGCTACGCGTCGCCACGCCACCTGCCAGACGACATCATCGTGGTGCCGGCACTGCCCCACACCAAGACCGGTAAGAAGCTCGAGGTGCCCGTCAAGCGACTGCTGCAAGGCCGGCCCGCCGCTGAAGTCGCCGCCCTGGAATCCGTCGATGACCCCGACGCGCTGCGCTACTTCGAAAGATTTCGACCAGCGCTCAGGGAAACATCACATGCCGACCACCTTGGCATGCCGTGACTATAACTAGCCGCAGTCTTGGCGCGCAGACACAACGCCAACTGCTGATGACGGCGGTAGCATCATTTTTCCCTCGGGTAGCGAGAGGTGCCGCGGCGACCGTGGTCCGACGGGATGGTGTGCAATGAGGCTTGTAACGTTCCGCATCGCCGGCGGCCGCGAGCGGCTGGGCGCTCAGCTCGACGACGCTGCGGTACTGGACTTGGCGGCCGCCGCCGAACTGGCCGACGGGCATATCCCTGAAGCATTCGCGGCCATGCAGGACTTCATCGACGGCGGGGCGGCGGCGCTCGAGTCGGCGGCTCGGCACCTGGCCAGCCCACCTGACGATGCGGTGCTGGCAATATCGTTGATGCAGCTGTGCGCTCCCCTGCCCCGGCCCCGAAAAATCCGCGACTTCTCGTGCTTCGAAAAGCACCTCAAGCAGGCCGCCGAGGGCGCTGCCCGCCTGCTGGCCGGCCAAACTGGCGACCCCGACGGCGAGTACCAACGGATCCGGCACGACCATGGGTTGGACCGCATGCCCCCACCCGGTTGGTACGAGCTGCCGGTGTACTACTACTCCGACGTCACCACGGTCGTCGGCCCCGATGTGGCCGTTCAATGGCCCGCGTACTCCGACTGGGTCGACTACGAGATCGAGCTTGCCGCGGTGATCGGGCGGGCCGGCAAGGACATCGGACACGATGACGCCCTGGACCACGTTTTCGGCTACACCATTTTCAACGATCTCAGCGCCCGCGACGCTCAACTCAAAGCGATGGGTACCGGGCTGGGCCCGGCGAAAGGCAAGGATTTCGACGGCTCCAACGTTCTGGGGCCCTGCATCGTCACCGCCGACGAAATCAACCCGTACGAGCTGACGATGACCGCGCGGGTCAACGGCGAGGAATTGTCCCGCGGCTGTTCTTCGGAGATGTACTGGCGTTTCGAGGATTGCATCCACTACGCCGCTCAATCACAGACAATTCATCCCGGAGAAATCTTCTGCTCAGGAACAGTCGGCAACGGCTCGGCTATTGAACATGGACGCACGATCAGCCGCGGCGACATCGTAGAAATCGAGATATCCGGAATCGGCGTGCTGCGCACATCGATTTTCTAGACCCACCCAATATGAGAGGACACTTCAGTGCCGCCAGTTCGAACCGCGCCCGGGACCATACCCCATATCCCACTTGCCGAGTACCGAGACAAGTTCGCCGAGTTTTTCATCCTGGAGCGAAGCGATTCCGGGGTCCTAATGGCGCGGATGCATACGGACGGCGACTCTCTGGTCTGGGACTATCCGGTGCACCGCGCGATTCATCAGCTCACCACCTATGCCGGCCAAGACGTGGAGAACGAGGTGTTCATCCTGGCGGGCAGCGGCCATAACTGGATGGCCGAAATTCGCCCCAGCGTGGAAGAGAACGCCCACAACAGGGCATGGATGGCCTACGAGCACAACTACTATGACGGCGCCAACATGTGCGAGGGTTTGGTCTTCGACCTGGAAATACCGACGATCGGTGTCATCAACGGTCCTGGATTTCACACCGAGCTGGCGCTGTTGTGCGATCTGACCATCGCCTCAAACGACGCGGTCATCGTCGACCCGCACATCGCGATGAACTGGGTCCCCGGCGACGGTATCCAAATCGCATTGCGCGAAGCGATGGGCACCAAACGAGCCAACTACGCGATGCTCACTGCCGAACGTATCGACGCACAGAGAGCACTGCAATACGGGTTGGTCAACGAGGTGGTCGAAAAGACCGCAATCTATGACCGCGCTTGGGAACTCGGCGAACAACTGGCCAAGACCTCGCGAGTTGTGCGCCGAGTGACGACACAAGTCCTCCGCGCCCCGCTCAAGAATGCCGTCGCCAACGAACTGCGCCACGCCTTCGGCGCCGAGATGTTCGCTGCGCTGTCGACAGCGGCAATTCACGACGAGAAACTCGTCGACCAGATCATGAGCGAAACCGGAGCGGAGATCAGCCGTGGCTCTCGCCGTTGACATTCGCGACGAGCGGATGCCGGACTTCGGCGCGCATCGGCAAGTTGCACAGCGGCGGCGATCAGCAGCGCACCTTCGAGGATTGCGCGACATGTGGGGGCCAGGTCGGCCCAATCACCCTGTGCTCGCCCGTTTTCAATAGAACGACCAAGGAGCGTCATGACCTCAACGATTGCCAGCAACGCAGGGGTGCGGCCCGACCCTGTTTCACTGCAGGGTGAAATCTACTGGGCTGGACTCGACGGCATCGTCCCCCCGTGGCCGACCGATCTGACCGCGCTGGAACAGCTCGTCAAAGCCGAGCTGCCTGCTAAGGCGTTTTGGTATGTGGCCGGAGGCGCGGGCACCGGAGGGACGATGCGTGCCAATCGGGAGGCCTTCGATCGGTGGCGAATCAGGCCGCGCATGCTGCGCGAAGCGACACGACGCAAACTGGCGACCGAGATCTTGGGCACCCCCGCGGCAGCGCCGGTCCTTCTTGCCCCGGTGGGCGTGCTGTCGATTGTCCATCCTGACGCCGAGCTTGCGGTGGCGAGGGCAAGCGCATCACTGGGATTGCCGATGATCCTGTCTACTGCGTCGTCGCACACCATTGAGGAGGTGGCCGAAGCATCCGATCAGGGTGGCGGTCAACGGTGGTTCCAGCTGTACTGGCCCAACGAGGACGCCGTCACGCTGAGCATCCTGCAGCGGGCGCGCCGCTCGGGCTACCGGACGCTGGTCGTCACCTTGGATACCTGGCAGTTGGGTTATCGGCCGCATGACCTCGACAGTGCGTACCTGCCGTTCCTGTTAGGGCAAGGCACCGCGATCCCATTCACCGACCCGGCTTTTTGCGCGGGTCTGCAACGCCCGGTCGACGAGGACCTGCTGGCCGCCGTGCGCCGTTGGGTCCCGATGTTCACCGGCACCTCACTGTTATGGGAAAAGTTGCCGTTCCTGCTCGACAACTGGGATGGACCCGTGGTCATCAAGGGCATCCAGCACCCCGAGGACGCGGCACGGGCGGTCGAAGCCGGGGTGGCCGGAGTGATTGTTTCCAACCACGGCGGTCGTCAGATCGACGGCGCGATGGCCTCTTTGGATGCCTTGCCGGGCATCGTCAGCGAGATCGGCGACAAGGCGGCGGTGATGTTCGACTCAGGGATCCGCACCGGCGCGGACGCCGTTAAGGCCCTTGCCCTGGGTGCCGATGCTGTGCTCGTCGGCAGGCCCTACGTATACGGGCTCGGGCTGGGCGGCGAAGCGGGCGTGCGCCACGTGCTGCGCTGCTTGCTGGCCGAAATCGACATCACGCTGGGGCTGGCAGGAATCAGCGCGGCGGCCGACCTCGACACGTCGCTGCTGATCCACACATGAGCCGCGAGAGGACTACGCCGTGGCGAACACCGGACAGCAAGAGCACCTGACACCGCCGGATGAAAACCACTCGCTCGTCGCTGACCCTACAGCCGAGGGGCGAGGCCTGGCGGGCCCCGCCCTGGTCGACGAGTTCACCGACGC
>DATFCF010000425.1:0-2210 GCA_035253445.1 Mycobacterium sp. | reverse complement strand
CAGCAGCCGCGTAAGCACCGCCTTGAACACCAGTGGCGCACCGATCCGGCATGTGAACGGAAACCTGGTCGCCAGCGGCCGCAACAGCACGTCGACGTCGGGATCGATCCGGTCGGCGACGGTCAGCGTCGCGTGTGGCCGGCTCGCGGGCGCCTGACTGGGTATTCCGGCGTCGCGCAGCTCGTCCCAAATATGCCGGATCGCCGCCTCGGTGTCCTGGTCGAAGACGAGCTCCACGGAGTGCACCATGTCAGACCAGGCCGGCAACCCACTGGGGGTCGAATGCGGACACACTGAGCGTCTCGAAGTCCTGGGCACTCATCGAACCAGCGCCCGTCGGCAACGCCGTCCGCAGCGGGGCCAGCGCGGCCAGCGCGTCCCAGTTCGATGTTTCGGCGACTTCGGGATCGGCAGGCCACGCGCCAATCACCAGTCCGGCACACGAGACGCCTTGGGAGGCAAGCGCTTCCAGCGTCAGTGTGGTGTGGTTCAGGGTGCCCAATCCGGCTGCCACCACCACGAGCACCGGCGCAGCCAGGTCCGATGCGAGATCGCGCAGCGTCACCCCACCTTGGCCGAGTTCGACCAGCAAGCCGCCCGCGCCCTCCACCAGAGTCAGACGTTTCGGCCCGTCGACATCACGCACCGACTGCGTCAGTTCAGCACGCGTCGGCAGTGTCATACCGGCACGCATGGCAGCAGCTACGGGACCCAGTGGCTCGGGAAACCTTGCGAGCCCGTGCAATTCAGTGACACCGGACAGTCGGCGGATGTCGGCGAGGTCGTCGTCATGAGGGCTGCCGGTCTGCACGGGCTTGCACACCGCGACATCGATTCCGGCCAGCCGGGCATGACACGCCAGCGCCGCGGTGACCACCGTCTTGCCGACGCCGGTATCGGTGCCCGTGACGATCAGAATGCTCATGAGCGGGGCGTGAGCACTTCCGTGAGAACCTCGCGCGCCAACCGCATTTCGTCCTCTGACAGCGACGCTCTCGCGGTCAGCCGCAGGCGCGACGTGCCTGCGGGGACCGTCGGCGGGCGGAAGCAGCCGACGCGGACACCGCGGTCAAGGCACGCCGTCGCGGCGGCCAGCGCCACTTCCGGTTCGCCAAGGATCACCGAAACCACCGCCGAATCCGGCCGTTCGACGACATCGCATATGTCGGCCAGCGCCTCAGCGTGACGCAGCACCGCCTGCGCACGCCACGGCTCGGCGATCAACACCCGCAAGGCCGCCCAGGCCGCGCCGACGGCCGCAGGGGCCAGCCCGGTGTCGAAGATGAACGGTCGTGCGGCGTCGATGAGGTGATCGCGCACCGCCGCCGGGCCAAGCACGACGCCGCCCTGGCTACCCAGCGCCTTGGACAGCGTCGTCGTCATCACCACGTCGGGCGCACCGGCAAGGCCCACCTCATGCAGCAGGCCTCGTCCGCCGGTCCCGCGGACCCCGAGGCCGTGCGCCTCGTCGACGATCAGCAGCGCGCCGTGGCGCCGGCACACCTCGTGCAGCGCCCGCAGCGGAGCGAGCACGCCGTCGGCGGAGAACACCGAATCGGTCACCACGACGGCGCGGTCCTCGTCGCGTGCGGCCAACGCGGCGTCGACGGCGGCAACGTCGCGGTGGGGCGTCACCACCACTCGGGCCCGCGACAGCCGGCAGGCATCCACCAGCGATGCGTGGGTGAGTGCGTCCGACACCAGAAGCGAACCCGCCCCGGACAGCGAGACCACCGCTCCGAGATTGGCGGTGTAGCCCGACGAGAACGCCAGCGCCGACTCGGCGCCGACGAAGTCCGCCAGCGCGTTCTCGAAGCCTTCGTGGAGTTCGGTGTTGCCGGTGACCAGGCGCGACCCCGTCGATCCCGCACCCCAGGTTCGTAGCGCGGCCACCCCGCCCTCGATGACGTCGGGGTGCTGCGACAGGCCGAGGTAGTCGTTGGACGCCAGGTCCAGCTCGGCGCCGACGGGCGGGCGGGTACGCATTGAACGCCGCAGCCCCGCGGCGCGCCGCCGCCGCTCGACGTCGTCGAGCCAGGCCAGCGGCGAAAGGTCCGTGCGTGTCACCCGGTGCTCCTCTGCCGTACTTGAACGCCGTTCAGGTTAGCGCACGGGCGACGGCGACCATCGCGGAGCAGATCTGCGCGAGCTCCTCGCGTGAACAGATGTAGGGCGGCATGACGTAGATGAGGTTGCGGAACGGGCGCAGC
>DATFCF010000424.1:0-3864 GCA_035253445.1 Mycobacterium sp. | reverse complement strand
CGCGGCCGCCTTCTTGGCCGGCGCCGTTTCCGCGGTCGTCGCTTCTGCCGGCGCCTTCTTCGCGGCCGCCGCCTTGCTGCCCTGCGCGCGACGCGAACGTGCTGACTGCGCCGAGCCGCGATCCTCACGCGAGGGCCGGCTCTCCACGATCACCGTGATGTGGCTGGTGCGCTTGCGGATTCGGAACGCACGCCCCTGGGCACGCGGCCGGATGCGCTTGGCCGTCGGGCCTTCGTCGGCGTAGACGGTGGCCACCACGAGGGTGGACGGGTCCAGGCCCTCGTTGTTCTGTGCGTTGGCCGCGGCGCTGGCGATCACCTTGGCGACCGGCTCGCTGGCGGCCTGCGGCGCCCACCGCAGAATGTCCAGCGCGTCGGACACCGACTTGCCACGCACCAGGTCAATGACCCGGCGCGCCTTCGACGCCGAGACACGCACGAAGCGTGCCTTGGCAACCGCGGTCGGATTCTGTTCCACGGAAGTCATTAGCTGTTCCCTCTGCTCTTCGCGCAAGCGCTCATCTCACGCGCTCTGCTCTTCGCGCAAGCGCTCATCGCCGCTTAGCCTTCCGGTCGTCCTTGATGTGACCCTTGAACGTGCGGGTCGGCGCGAACTCGCCGAGCTTGTGCCCGACCATCGCCTCGGTGACGAACACCGGGACATGCTTGCGGCCGTCGTGCACCGCGAAGGTATGCCCGATGAAGTCGGGGATGATGGTCGACCGACGCGACCAGGTCTTGATGACCTGCTTGGTGTTCTTCTCGTTCTGCACGTCGACCTTCTTGAGCAGATGGTCGTCGACGAACGGACCCTTCTTCAGGCTGCGTGGCATCGTTTATCTCCTGGCTACGGTCTACCGGTGGTGCTTCTTGCCGGTGCGCCGGCGTCGGACGATGAGCTTGTCGCTCGGCTTGTGAGACTTGCGGGTACGGCCCTCGGGCTTACCCCACGGACTGACCGGGTGACGGCCGCCGGAGGTCTTGCCCTCGCCGCCACCGTGCGGGTGGTCGACCGGGTTCATCACGACACCACGGACGGTGGGGCGCTTGCCCTTCCACCGCATGCGGCCGGCCTTACCCCAGTTGATGTTGGCCTGCTCGGCGTTGCCGACCTCGCCGACTGTGGCGCGGCAGCGCACGTCGACGCGGCGGATTTCACCGGACGGCATACGCAGGGAGGCGTAGGTGCCCTCCTTGCCGAGCAGCTGGATGCTGGAGCCTGCCGATCGTGCCAGCTTGGCGCCGCCACCTGGCCGCAGCTCAACGGCGTGGATCACGGTGCCCGCCGGGATGTTGCGCAACGGCAGGTTATTGCCCGGCTTGATGTCGGCATTGGCGCCCGACTCCACGATGTCGCCCTGCGAAAGCCCCTGCGGCGCAATGATGTAGCGCTTCTCGCCGTCGAGGAAATGAAGCAGCGCGATGTTGGCGGTGCGGTTCGGGTCGTACTCGATGTGCGCGACCTTGGCGTTGACGCCGTCCTTGTCGTTGCGACGGAAGTCGATCACGCGGTAGGCGCGCTTGTGGCCGCCACCCTTGTGCCGGGTCGTGATCCGACCGTGCGCGTTGCGGCCGCCCTTGCCGTGCAGCGGGCGAACCAGCGACTTCTCCGGATGGTCGCGAGTGATCTCCCCGAAATCGGAGACGCTGGCACCGCGGCGACCCGGGGTCGTCGGCTTGTACTTGCGAATTCCCATGATTCTCTAGGTCTCTCTGGCTATCCCCGGCCTAGGCCGGTGCTCCGAACAGGTCGATCGGCTTGCTGCCCGGGGCCAGCGTGACGATCGCGCGCTTGGTGCTCTTGCGCTGGCCGTACCCGGCGCGGGTGCGCTTACGCTTGCCCTGCCGATTCAGGGTGTTCACCGAGTCGACCTTCACCTTGAAGATCTTCTCGATGGCAATCTTGATCTGCGTCTTGTTCGAGTCGGGGTGCACGACGAACGTGTACACGTTGTCCTCGATCAGCCCGTAAGACTTCTCCGAGATGACCGGGGACAAAATGATGTCGCGGGGGTCAGTGACGGTCGCCATCTACGCCGATACCTCCACATCGTTCTTGGTGTTCGCGCTGATATACGCATCCAGCGCCTCGACACTGAACACCACGTCGTCGGCCTTCAGCACGTCGTAGGTGTTGAGCTGATCAGGCGAAAGGACATGCACGCCAGGCAGATTGCGCACGCTCTTGGTGCCCGCATCGTCACTGCGACCGACCACGATCAGCACCTGCTTGCGCTCGGTCAGCGTCGCCAGGAACGTCTTGGCGCTCTTGGTCGACGGGGTCTGACCCTCGACGAGCTCGGTGACCGCGTGGATGCGGCCGTTGCGCGCCCGGTCCGACAGTGCCCCGCGCAGCGCGGCGGCGATCATCTTCTTGGGCGTGCGCTGGCTGTAGTCACGCGGCTTCGGGCCGTGCACAGTGCCACCACCGGTGAACTGCGGAGCGCGCGTCGAACCCTGACGGGCGCGACCGGTGCCCTTCTGGCGGTACGGCTTCTTGCCGCCGCCGCGAACCTCACCGCGAGTCTTCGTCGAGTGTGTGCCTTGGCGGCCCGCGGCACGCTGTGCCTCCACAACTTGATGCATCAGCGCGATGTTCGGCTCGACGTCGAACAACTCGGCGGGCAGCTCGACGGAGCCTTCCTTCTTACCGCCGGGTGCGTGTACGTCGATCTTCAAAGTCTTCGAGTCTTTGGCAGCCATCACTTCTCGCCTCGCTTGATTGCGCTGCGGACCATCACCAATCCACCGTTACGTCCGGGGATGGCGCCCTTGATCAGCAGCACGCCATTGTCGGCGTCGACCTTGTGCACCACCAGGTTCTGGGTCGTCACGCGGTCATTGCCCATCCGACCCGACATGCGGGTGCCCTTGAACACGCGGCCCGGGGTGGCGCAGCCACCGATGGAACCGGGACGACGGTGCACCGCCTGAGCGCCGTGGCTGGCGCCCTGGCCTTTGAAGCCGTGCCGCTTCATCGTGCCCGCGAAGCCCTTGCCCTTGCTGGTGCCGGTGACGTCGACGAAGTTGCCGTCGGCGAAGATCTCGGCGGTCAGCTCCTGGCCGACCTCGTACTCCGCGGTGGCGGCCTCGTCGTCGAGCCGCAGCTCGGCGATGTGGCGGCGCGGGTTGACCCCGGCCGCCGCGTACTGACCGGTCAAGGGCTTATTGACCTTGCGTGGGCTGATCTCGCCGTACGCCAGCTGCACGGCGCTGTAGCCGTCGCGCTCGGTCGTGCGGATCTTCGTCACGACATTGGGGCCGGCCTTCACGACCGTCACCGGCACGACCCGGTTGTTCTCGTCGAACACCTGCGTCATGCCCAGCTTGGTGCCCAGGATGCCTTTTCTTGCCATCTGTTCTGGATCTCCTACTGGATGTTGACGTCGACGCTTGCCGGCAGATCGATGCGCATCAGGGCGTCAACGGTCTTCGGCGTCGGGTCGAGGATGTCGATCAGCCGCTTGTGGGTGCGCATCTCGAAGTGCTCCCGCGAGTCCTTGTACTTATGCGGGGACCGGATGACGCAGTACACGTTCTTTTCGGTCGGCAGCGGCACGGGGCCAACCACGCTGGCGCCGGTTCTGGTGACCGTTTCCACGATCTTGCGCGCCGAGGCGTCAATCGCCTCGTGGTCGTAGGCCTTGAGCCTGATGCGGATCTTCTGTCCCGCCACGCTTCTCCTACCTCACTCATACTGGGCCCGGTCGGGCCGCTCTCACCGGCGCAGTCATGCTGCTGTGCCGCCGCTGTTCTTCTGTCTGTGGTCCACCGATCCCCGCGGTCGGGCGTGTCGCCCTCACGCACACTCAGCCGCGACGGAAAATGTCGCGATCGAGGTGGGTACCGGATGCGCCCGTTCGGG
>DATFCF010000423.1:0-2232 GCA_035253445.1 Mycobacterium sp. | reverse complement strand
GTACCGGTAAACGATGCGGCCCCGGGAGAGGTCGTAGGGAGACAGCTCCACCACGACGCGGTCCTCGGGCAGGATGCGGATGTAGTGCTGCCGCATCTTGCCGCTGATGTGGGCGAGCACCTTGTGTCCGTTCTCCAGCTCAATGCGGAACATCGCATTGGGCAGGGGTTCGACCACGCGACCCTCCACCTCGATGGCACCGTCTTTCTTGGCCATTATTTTTCGGAGATCCTCCGTGTCCTGACGAATCGTTGGCGCCTGTCGGCGCAGCTTTCGCTCCGACCACATAACGTGAGCCAGTAGCGAGAAATTCCAGTAATTCCAGGACACAGGGCACGCAAGAGCCGGCGCGGATGCCGCACCGTTGGTCAATACTACCTGCTCGACGGCGTGCCCCAAAATCGTTGAAATTGCTGCACGGGACACGTGCGCCAGCTACGAAAATAGTCTTTGAGACTCACCCGCAGCGCCGCCCGGAGGACGCCCGTTGACAGCTTTATACCTGGCGGCGTTTGTCGTCGGCGGCATCGCAGTGGTCTCCGCACTGGTGCTCGCGGATGTCGGACATGGCGATGGCATGCCGTTTCTGAGCCTGACCGGGGTGTCGGCCGCCTTGCTCGGGGCCGGAACCGGCGGATTGGTCGGCATATGGGCCGGACTGCGCGGAATCGCCGCCGGTTTGGTTGCCCTCGGCAGCGCAGTCGTGCTCGTCTTCGTCCTCAACGGGCTGCTCGTGCCCTACCTGCGCCGGCAGGAAGCCAATTCCCACCGCGGCCGGCTGTCCTACATCGGCCAACTCGGCACCGTGACCCTCGATGTGCCGGTCGGCGGCTGGGGCGAGGTCTCGTTCGTCGACACCGACGGCAACCGGGTGCGGTCACGCGCCAAGAGCAGCGAGCCCAAGGCGCTGCCCAAATCCACCCCTATCTACATCGCCGACGTGGACGCCGACTTCGTCCATGTCGTCGCCGTCCCCGAGCACTGACCACCGTCGAGAAAGGCAACCGTGTCCACTCTGCTCATCATCGTGATCGCCGCGATCGGCGGCATCCTGGTTCTCGTTGTGCTGCCGTTGATCTACGTGAAGAACTACATCAAGGTGCCGCCCAACGAGGTAGCCGTCTTCACCGGCCGCGGTCAGCCGAAGGTGGTTCGCGGCGGGGCACGGTTCAGGGTGCCCGGTATCGAGCGGGTCGACATCATGTCGCTCGAGCCGTTCAACGTCAGCATCAACCTGCAGAATGCGTTGTCCAACAACGGCGTTCCGGTCAACGTCGAGGCCGTCGGGCTGGTCCGCATCGGGTCGGCCGACGAAGCTGTGCAGACCGCGGTGCAGCGCTTCCTCACCTCCGACCTCAACGAACTGCAACGGCAGATCAACGAGATCCTGGCCGGCAGCCTGCGCGGCATCACCGCCACCATGACGGTCGAGGACCTCAACTCCAATCGGGACACCCTGGCCCGCAGCGTGGTCGAAGAGGCCGGCAGCGACCTGGCCCGCATCGGCATGGAGGTCGACGTCCTCAAGATCGCGGGCATCTCCGACCGCAACGGGTACCTGGAGTCGCTGGGTCAGCGCCGCATCGCCGAAGTCAGGCGCGACGCCGCCGTCGGCACCGCCCAGGCCGAACGCGACGCCCAGGTCCAGTCCGCCAAGGCGCGCCAGGAGGGCTCGATCGCCCAGGCCGAGGCCGACACCGCGATCGCTACCGCCAACCAGAAGCGCGATGTCGAACTAGCCCGGTTGCGGGCGCAGACCGAAGCCGAGAACGCCCAGGCCGACCAGGCCGGCCCACTCGCCAACGCGCGCGCGCAGAAAGACGTCGGTATCGCAATCGAGCAGGCCGAAGCCGCCCGGGTGGCGGCCCGCATCGAGGTCGAGCAGCGCCGCAGCGAGCAGGCCCAGGCCGCGCTGCAGGCCGACGTCATCGCGCCCGCCGAGGCGCAGCGCCAGGCCGATGTCGCCCGCGCCGAAGGTCAGCGCCAATCGGCGATCCTGGCCGCAGAGGCTCAGGCGGAGGCGCAGCGGCGAGCCGGTCAGGCCGAGGCCGACGCCCGCAAGGCCGCGGCCGACGCGTTGCGGGTGGAGAAGCAGGCCGAGGCGGACAGCCTCCAGGCCAAACTGGTCGCCGAGGCGGCAGGCAAGAAAGAACTCGCGGACGCGTTGCGTGTCGAGCAACAGGCCGAGGCCGCGGGCATCGAAGCCAAGCTGCTCGCCGAGGCGACCGGCAA
>DATFCF010000422.1:0-3609 GCA_035253445.1 Mycobacterium sp. | reverse complement strand
CGTCAGGCCGCCGATGCCAGGCATTCTCAAAACGACCGAGCCAGAATGCGAATGAGCCGCCGCCATGGGCAAAGCAGATGCGCAGCGAATCCGGCACCTTGTCGAAGGTTCCACCCAGGATCATCGAGATGACCGACAAGTGGGTCTCGGCTGGCATACCTGTTAGCCAGAGCGCCATCCAGCGCTCGAGCCTGGGCGAGCTGGGCATGTCCCATGGATGGACGAACACCGGCATTCCGATGTCGGCGGCGTGCTGTAGGAATGTCACCACTCCCGCGTCATCGAGGTCGCGGTCCCCGATATGGTTGCCGATCTCAACCCCTCGATGCCCCATGGCCTGACAGCGGGTGAGTTCTTGACAGGCGGCGTCGGGATCTTGCAACGGCACCTGGGCGAACGGCAGCAGCCGATCGTAATCCGGCGCGCAGATGTCCAGGGCCAGATCATTGAAGATCCTGGAGATCTTTAGCGCCTCGCCCCCAGGCGCGTCGTAGCTGAAGAACACCGGGGTGGGTGAGACGACTTGTGCGTATACCCCGTCGGCGTCCATGTCAGCGAGCCGGCTTGCGGCGTCCCAACATTCGCGGCCCACGCGTCGAAAAACCCGCGAGCCGACCATGATCATCGCGTCACGTTCAGATTCCAGACGTAACCATGGACGTCCCTCGCCAAGGTCCGGCCAACCACTCGGCACGAAATGCGTGTGGACGTCGATAATGTTCAAGCTCAGCCTTTTCCGGGGTGTAAGGCCCCGCACTTCCCGCACGTGCGGGCGGTGCGGGACTGGTAGAACGATTCGAATACCGGCGGAAGATCCACCACGATGTCCCGAAGTTGAATCTCCGCTGCGTGCACCAGATGGCCGCATTCAAGGCAGAACCAGACGAACTGCTCGCGGGTCCCCTCTTCGCGGATGCGCTCGATGACGATTCCGATCGACCCTTCCGTAGGACGCTGCGGAGAGTGATACACATTGCGTGGGAGCACCCACATTTCGCCTTCGCGGATATCAATCCTCACCGGTCCGTCGTCAGTCATCAGATTGATGTGCATGTCGCCGCGATACTGGTAGAACCACTCCTCGTACGGGTCGAGGTGGTAGTCCGTGCGCACATTCGGACCACCCACAACCTGGACGATGAAGTCGCCCATAGGCTTCCACATCTGCTGGTTGTTCACTGGCGGCTGCAGCAGATGCTGATGCTCAGCAATCCACTCCTCGAAATTGAACACCGGCGGGATGAATGTCATTGTTGCCTCCCGGGTTTGGGTCGGTGTGCTCCCCCTGCCGCGCGGACGGCGATGCCCTGCATCTCGATGAGCAGATGGGGATGAGGGAGCTGGTGGACGGCTACGGTGGTTCTGGCTGGGCCAGAAGTGTCGAAGTACTCGGCGTAGACCTCGTTGTAGCCGGCAAAATCATTCATGTTGGTCAGATACGTCGTGACCTGAACAAGGTCCGTCAGTTCCGATCCGACCGCGACCAAGATGTCACGAATGTTCTCGATGACCGCACGTGTCTGAATGCGGATGTCCAGATGGGTCGCACCCATGGCGTCGACCTGCGCGCCGGCAATCGAGTTGTCTCGACGCCGACTACTGGTGCCCGAAACAAACACGAACTCACCCCGCGTCTTCACGTGCGGGAAGTTGCCTCGCGGCGCCGCCTTGTCCGCGAGGACCCGCGCCTCATTCATCGGCGGTGTCCGCTCGGCTCGTAAAGCCCACCGAGGCAGCAGTTCTCGACACGATGGCGGTGACCACATTGTCCGCGTCAGTGTGAATCACAGTTGCACGCACACATTCGTCGGTTCGGAGTAAAAGTGCAGGGAGTGCTCGCCGCCTTCGCGGCCGATGCCGGAAAGCCCTACACCGCCGAACGGGGACCGCAGATCCCGCAGAAACCAGGTGTTCACCCACGCCACCCCGACGCGCATGCGTTGCGCGACCCGGTGTCCACGTTCCAAGCTGTCCGTCCAAATTGCCGCGGCGAGACCGTAATCGGTGTCGTTAGCCATCCGGACCGCTTCTTCCTCTGTGTCGAACGGGATCAGCGCTGCAACCGGACCGAAGATCTCTTCCCTAACGACTCGTGCCGTGTTATCCAGTCCCTTCCATAGGGTCGGCTCGATCCACGCGCCACCCGCGAGGGGGGCGCCGAGGTCGGGCACGCCGCCGCCGAGCAGCACCTCAGCGCCCTCTTGGACCGCCAGGTCGTAATAGGAGATGACCTTGTCGCGATGGTGACGCGAGATCAGCGGCCCCGTTGTGGTGGCGGGATCATCGGGCCGTCCCAGGCGCAGCGCCCGTCCCCGCTGCACGAGTCCGGCCGCCACCTCGTCGAAAATGCCTCGCTGCAGGTACACCCGTTCGGTGCACAAACACACTTGGCCGGTGTTGAGGAAAATCGATCGCGTAAGACCGTCGAGAGCGGCCTCGAGGTTAGCGTCATCGAAAACAATGGCGGCGTTCTTGCCCCCGAGTTCGAAGGACACCGGACGGACGGCGCGCGCGGCCGCACGCATGATGGCAGAGCCAGTAGCCGTCTCGCCGGTGAATGTGACACCGTCGATCCCGCTATGGGCCGCGAGGAACTCGCCGGCTGACCCAGGACCGAACCCGTGCACGACGTTGTACACGCCTGCGGGCAACCCGGCTTCGATCATGACCTCACCCAGCAGCGTCGCCGAGGATGGCGTCTCCTCCGAGGGCTTGACGACCACCGCGTTGCCGCACGCCAGCGCGGGAGCAACCTTCCACGTAAGCAGCAGCAAGGGGAGGTTCCAGGGCACGATCACCGCCACCACACCGAGCGGCTTACGAACCGCGTAATTGAGTGCCTGCCGACCGCCCGCCAAATCGGTCAGATAGGACGGCAGTGACGACGAAGCGATCGTGTCGGCGAATGCGCGGAAGTTCATCGCAGCTCGCGCGACGTCAAGATCCCGGACCAGACTCTCGGGCTTGCCTGTGTCACGGACTTCCGCGGCGATGAACTCTTCGCACCGCGCCTCAACAAGGTCGGCGATACGGCGCAACACACGCACGCGATCTGTCACCGTCGAGGCGCCCCAGGTTCCGTCCAGCGCCTTCCGTGCGGCGTGCACCGCCGTGTCGACAGTATCGGCTCCCGCCTCGTGGACAGTGGCAACAGTCGACCCGTCCACGGGGCTGATGTCGGCGAACACGCCCTTTCCTGTCATGTAGGCGCCGTCGACGAAGTTGCCGAGTTCTGGCATGCACGCGCTGCCCATGGATAGGACTGTAAGCCGATTTACCTATGCTCAACAGTTGACATTTCGCTCGCGGGCTATTCCCGAATGGGCATATCGTGGGGAGGTGGCGCGGGACCGCCCCGGTCCGTCGTCACGCGTGTGTTGCACGAAGTTGAGGGGCCGCGCAGTGTCGCCCTAGACGATCTTCGGCGGCAGGTTTTGGCGAGCGCGCCCTGCCGTGATCGCTAAATTGCGTCAGCCTGAAGTCTGCGGACCCGGGAGGCCGTAGCCACACCCGACCTCGACGACTCGTTCGCTGCAGGAGCGACGGATCTGGCGCTCGGGTACCCGTGGGTTGTCGTCGTGGAGCAGACGTGGTTGCGGTCGGAGCTGG
>DATFCF010000421.1:0-2032 GCA_035253445.1 Mycobacterium sp. | reverse complement strand
GACATGATCCGTGCACTGCTCGTCGCCGCTGCGATCGCGGGCGCCGCCATGGGTGCGGCGCCGGCCGCCGTCGCCGATGACCTCATGTATCCCGACACGCCGGGGCGCTACGCCACCGATGTGCCAGGGATGAACTACGACGCCCACCTGACCGCACCGTGCACCAACATGGAGCTCTTCACCTTCGGGCGCGGACCTGGCGGCGAGGCGTTGCAATGCCGGTGGATCGAGAACCAGTGGCCGCCGGTGTACACCGGGTTCTGGGTCGCGACCTACGAGCTGTTCGGCGTCCAGGACGTCGGCGCGCCGTGCCCCAAGCCCCAGTCAGCAGCCCAGGCTCCCGACGGCCGCCCGCTGCTGTGCTTGGGCGCGCAGGGATGGCAGCCCGGATTCTTCACCCGCGACGGGTTCTTCCCGAGATAACCACGCGGCTTTGCGGGGCCGGCGACTTTCGCGCCGCCACGCACTGCCGCGCCGGTTAGCTACGGGGCGTATTCGGGGCAATAGGTGGCGGTCGCGGCGCCCACGAAGAAGCCGCTCTGCGTGATGCCGAGCCCGCTTTCGTTCATGACTTCCACCGTGGCGTCTTGCAGCGAGTTGCCCTCGGACATGAACACGCACACCCCGTTGGCCACCAGGATTGCGTCCGAGGCACTGGTGTAGGGAATGCCCTCTTCATCGAGCACACTGAGGAAGATGTCGTCGGCCTCGTCGGCGTATGCCGGAGCGGCCAGCACGGTGGTCAGCGCGGCCCCGGCGGCCATCACTGAAAAGATGAACGTCGCGCGCATTGCGGACTCCTGTCAACTCGCTGTGAAAGCGCACACTACGTCAACTATCGGCCTTCCGCTGATTTTTGCTACAAGCACAAATGCTCGATTCCGGCGCTACTCGGCTGCCATAAAGCCGCCATTCGCCAGATACCTATCGACTAGGTGCGCAACGTCCGACTCGGCTTGGTTCCGAACGCCTGCCGATAGGCAATGCTGAATCGGCCGGGATGGCTGAAGCCCCATCGGCCCGCAATCGCGGTCACGGTGTCCACCGCGGGGTCGGCCGCCTGCAGATCGCGGTGGGCACGGTCCAGGCGCAGCCGCCGCAGGTATTCCAGCGGGGTCGTGCCGAGATGGCGGCGGAACATGTACTGAACTGAGCGAGGGGTGACGCCAACGGCCGCCGCGATGTCGCCCAATCCGATGTTCCTCTGAGCGTTGTCGTGGATAAACGTCACCGCCCGGCGCAGCAGCGGAGGCTGCGCGGTGTCAGCAAACGGATCGACGCGATTCAGCATTGGCTGGGCAATACCCACTCTCGAAACGCTGAAAACGGGTTCGCCGCATCGTTCTGCCCTGACACGATCGGCTTCATGACCGAACGCATCGAAGTCCAGCGCACCATCGCCGCACCCGCCGCCGACATCTTCGCGGTCCTGTCCGATCCGCAGGGTCACGTCGCGATCGACGCCTCGGGCATGCTGCAGGACGCTGAAGGCGATCCGGTCGCTGCGGTCGGCGACACCTTCGTCGTGTACATGGACCGCGAGGCGCTCAACGACTTCCCGCTGGGCCGCTACGACGTCACCGTCACCATCCGCGAGTTCGACAAGGACCGGCTCATCGCATGGACGATCCTGGGCCAGATCCGCCCGCAGATCGGCCACGTCTACGGCTATCGGCTCGAGCCAGTGGCCGACGGCACGCTGGTCACCTCGTTCTACGACTGGTCCGATATCGACCCGCACTGGCGGGAAGCCGACATTTTCCCGGTGATTTCCGAAGGTGCCCTGCGCGCGACCCTGGGCATCCTCGACCGCACCGTGCGCCGTGGCTACCCGCGCGGCTGAACAACAGCGTCAACCGCCGATTGACGAATGCATGGCGTCAACCTAGAGTTGACGCCATGACCGAGCCCGCGAAGATCTCCTATCCCGTTCGCCTCGATGACCTGATCAACGTGATCAAGCAGGTCCACGAGGAACCGCTGGAGCAGCTCACCGACGCAGTGCTGGCCGCGGAAACCCTCGGCGAGGTCG
>DATFCF010000420.1:0-6293 GCA_035253445.1 Mycobacterium sp. | reverse complement strand
GCTACTCATTCGCTGCTCCCTACCCACCCCCGGCCTGTCACTTGACAGTTTTCACGGCGCGCCGGGGTGGTGGGTGTCAGCGGCGTAACCAAACTCCGCCGCTGCGTAACCGATGCGTGTCCGGCGTTTCTGTCGTGTGACAGAAACTGATGAGTGTCGGTTTTCCCAGCTCAGTGCGCCACGATGGGACGATGTCCATCACTCGCTCGGGCCGCCCACGGCTGACGACCCGACGCAGGCCCGGAATGACAGCACGCGACGAAATCCTCGATGCGGCGGGCGAACTATTCACTACGCTCGGCTATCTGGGCACCTCGACGCGGACCATCGCCGAAGCGGTCGGCATTCGCCAGGCCTCGCTGTATCACTACTTCAAGACCAAGGACGACATCCTCTGCGCGTTGCTCAGCCAGACGGTGGTGCCGACGCTGTCGTTCAACGACAGCCTGATCGACGCCGAGCCGGTGATGACACCGGCCGAACATCTGCACGCTCTGGCGGTGTTTGATGGCCGCCAGTTGCTCAACGGCCGCTGGAACCTAGGCGCCCTGTATCTGCAGCCAGAACTTCGCGGTGCCCACCTGGAGCCGTTCTGGTCGGACCGCGAGCGCCTACGGCTGCACTACCTGGAGTTGAGCAAGGCCGTTGTCACCGGCACCGGTGTACACGAGGCGGCGGCCGACCTGCCGTTCCGGTTGGTGGAGTCGCTGGTCAACATGTGGACCAAACAGCCGAGCCCGCAACGGTCGGCGTTGCCGGAACACGTTGCAGACGCATGTATCCGGGTGCTCGGCATGCCCGACAGTGCAACGCAGTGCATGCGTGCCCGTACTCAGGCCGAATTGGCCCGGTACGAGGCGATCTGAACATCGATCAATCCGGCTTCGGCATCGGGATGCCTTCACTCGCGGAGAACTGCGCGTCCTCTTGTGACGACAGTCCGATCGAGACCACCGACCGATCGAAGAAGACGTCGGTCAGGTAGGCCAACGACACCGCCCACCGGTTGACGAATCGCGGGATGGCCTGCAGGTGGTAGGCGCGCGTGACGAACTTCGCGGCGTAACCGGCGGTCCCCACTGTACGAAAAGAGGGTTACCGCACATCACGCAACCACACGAGACTCCCGCCGGATCGGCGATGCGAGGATGCTGGGTGTCATGACGCGTCCGCGACCGCCGCGCCGATTCGATCCGTTCCGGCCGATCGACATGCTGGCCTCGCTGTGGTCGACGGCCGCGCTGGCCCCGGTCAGCAGCGGCGCCGCGGCGGCCTACCGGACATTGTTCATGACCGTGCGCAGGCTGGTGGTCGGCCGGCGACTTGCCGTCAGGCTCGACGACGGTGATCTCACGTTGACCGTCACCGAATTCGACTCCCGGCTCGACGTGCGCAGCCTTTCGGTCGGTCAGCTCAACGATGTCCGCTTGACAGCACGCGATATCCGTTGGGACGGTAGTCAATTCGATCGCGCGACCGCCGTGCTGCACAACGTACACATGCGGCCGAGCGCCCCTCCGGTGCTGGTCGCCGCGCCGCTGGAACTGACTCTGGAGGTGCCTGCCGCCGCACTCGAGAACCTGTTCCGCTGGGCGGCGCCGCGGTTGTCGGCTGAGGTCGGGCCGGATGGAATCGCCCGGCTGCGGCTGGCACGACGGCCGACGATGGGTCATCTCGAGGTGGACGCTCGGCTCGACGGCTCGACGTTATGGCTCAAGCCGCGCGGATTGGTCATTCGCCGGTCGCGCCGGAGCTTGCCGGCACGCACCCCGGCTTATCCGGTGCGCCTTCCCGAGCTGCCACACGGTCTCGTGCTCACCGGAATCAGCTTCGCGCCCGACGTGGTGTGTCTGTCGGGCACATTGCCGGAATGGCGAATGGATGTTCCCCGGAAACGCTTGGAAGACATCATCAATCAGCTCAGCGTGGCCGGCGTGCCGCTGAATCTCACCAGGCTGCCTCGGCTGCTGTAACCGCACGAATGCACTCCCAGCAAGTCCGTGGCGGTGTGTCAACAAGTTGACAGGAAACGCCGTTAGCGTCTGAACGCGTGTCGGGGGCCCGTGCGCAGACCGTGAAAGGCGCTTCATGATCAACCTGATCGACTACATTCTCGACCTGTTCCGTGACGAGGGCCAGGCCCATGCGTTCGTCGCGAACCCGGACCAGGCACTGGCTGACGCAGGGCTGTCCAGCGTCACGCCGGCCCAGCTGCAGTCGGTGGCCTCCACCGCTGTGCCGAGCCTGGCGTTGGGCGGCAGCGGTGATGCGGTCCTGGACCTGCAGCAGGCCGTGTCGAACCACTACGGATTGCAGCAGGCGTGGGCGCCGCAGCCTGACTTCTCCGCAGGACCCGACCTGGCGAGCAACAACAGCTTCATGAGCCCGACCACCACCATTTCGGACAACCACAGTGTCAGCTTTGGCATGGGAGACATCACCCTTGGTGACAAGACATCCGCGCATGGCGACGGCGCTGTCGCAGTCGGCGGCACGAACCACGGCGGCATCGTGACGGGCGACGGCGCGGTGCTCGGCAACGGCAACACGTCCACCTACGGCGAAGTCCACGCCGCCTCAGGGTCTGCCGTGACAGTCGGCGACGGCGGCGCGATCAGCCATGGCAGCCAGACCATTACCGACATTCATGGCGCCGGCAACACGGTGAGCGTCGACCACAGCACGACCGTGACGCACACGTCGACTGTGGACAACTCGGTACACGATTCGTCGGTGCACTCGATGTTCGACGGATCCGTGCATGACAATTCTGTCCACGACAGTTTTGGGCATGACAATTCGGTCCACGACAGTTCCGCGCATTACAGCTCTGTCCATGGCAGCGCGGTACACGGCACCGGACTGCACGACCCGTCGGTCCATGACGCCGTCCATCAGAGCGTCGGCCTGGATGCCCATCACGGCTTCTGATTGACCCCGGCGCGACACACGCACGTGTCCGTGCGTGATGCTGAGGTCGTGATCGAACTGGCGCGCTACCAGGAAGGGCCGTCGAGCGTCGTCGTGTGGCGCGACGGTGACGCGCTCGTGTTCCGGTCGGATTACGACGACTGCGGCAAGTCGATCGTCTCGGAGTCGCGCATCCCCGTCGCTGACTTCGTCGCCAGGGGTGAAGGCCCGTGGCCGTGGTTCGACCTTCGCGACAAACGCGAAGGTGCACTACTGGTCCTGGACGCGCTAGATGAAGGGCGCCCCTCGTGGACGGAGCCGCTACCGCCAGACACAAGAGACCTGTTCGAACGTGCGCACCGCGGAAGCTCGTCGGTCATCGAGTTGCTCGCGATGGGGGTCGACCCCGACCCCGTCGACCCTTGCGGCGCGTCGCCGCTCTGGTACGCCGTGCGCTCACTCAGCGCGGGTATCGCGGTCGCCCTGATCGAGGCCGGCGCCGATGCCGGTCGCCGCATCGAGCTGTCGGCGCGGGGCGAGCAGTTCACGTCGATCCTGCACGAGATCGTCCGGCTGGGCCGCACCGTCGCCCTTGGTCATGCGTTGACCAAGGGCGTCGATCCCTCGCTGCCGGATTCGTCAGGCGCTACGCCCTTGCACGTCCTCGGTGCGGACAACGACAACGTCAACCCGCAGATGGTGCGCGCGTTGGTACGTGCCGGCGCCGCCGTCGACACCACGACCACAAGGGGCGCCCAGCCGATCGAGCTGGCCGCCCGGCGGCTTCTGCCCGCGACGGTGGCGGCCATGGTCGAGCTCGGCGCCGACGCTGGCCGCGGTCTTGACGCATTGATGTCCTGGTGGGCACTCGGAGCAAGTTTGGCCGCGTACCGGGCGGGCGATGTCGCCGGCGTGGTCGAGATCCTGCGCGCAGGCGGCGCCGAGGCGACCGACCGGCACCGCGAACTCGCGGCGACCGCCGGGGCGTCGCAGGTAGAAGCCGTCCTTCGCCGCTAAAGTCGCCGTTGTGGCGGGTTACAGCCGATACGTTGCGATCGGAGACAGCCAGACCGAGGGACTCTGGGACGGCGACGACTTGGTGGGCTTAGCCGGATTCGCAGATCGGCTCGCCGCGATCGTCGACTCGCACTATCCCGGCCTGACCTACGCCAACCTCGCGGTGCGCGGTAGGCGGATCTGCGACGTCATCGACGAGCAGCTTCCCCCGGCACTGGCCATGGGTCCCGATCTCGTCACGGTGTGCATAGGGATGAATGACGTGACCCGGCCGGGCCCACATTTCGACTCCGCGCTCGCCGAGCTCGACGAGCTCTACGCCCAGCTCTCGCGATCCGGGGCGACGGTCGTGACGACGACGTTTCCGGATCTCGCCCAGATCCTGCCCATCGGCCGGGTCCTGGCAGCACGGGTGAGGCGGATCAACGAGGCGATCAGGACGGCCGCCGACCGGCATGGATTCCGGCTCGTCGACCTTTACGGCGCACCGTCGATGACCGAACCGGACACCTGGAGCACCGATCGTGTGCACGGATCGACCAAGGGGCACATTCTCTTCGCCGCAGCGGCGGCCGAAGCGCTCGGTTTGCCTGGTAGCAACCATGATTGGGCGCACGCCGGCGGGGGCAACCGGCGGACGCCGCTGCACTTGCTGGCCTATTCGCAGTTGCTGTGGACGCACAACATGTTGATGCCGTGGCTGTGGCGCTACGCCCGCGGACGCTCCGCCGGAGACGGCCGCGGCCCCAAGCGACCGCGACTGGAGAGCTTGGCCGCCTAGAAGCCGAGGATCGACAGCGGAATCGGCAGCTCGCCGCCTCCGATCGATGACACCGCTGCAGGGCAGAACATCGAAATCGCGATACCGGTGAACATGGTCGCCGGGCCCAGGGACATGCCGCCGACGTCGGCAACCCTTGCGGCCGCATCGGCTGCCGTCTGACCGGGCTCCGCCAGCATTGGGCATACCTGCTGCCCCAGGGCCACGGCACTGGCCGGATCGGCAGCTCCCACCCCGGCCTCGGTCAGCGCCCCAAGGAAGGCGTCCTCGACCGGTTCAGCCTGGGCGGGCGTGGCCAGGGCCACGGCCCCGGCGAGTACACCGCCGGCCAAGAGGGCGGCCACGGATTGTCTGCGCAGCATCGGTGAATCGTACGCTGTCACGATGCCGAAACCGCCCGACGACGCTGATGGCCTGAAACCGCACTTCGAGGACGTACAGGCGCACTACGACCTGTCCGACGAGTTCTTCCGGCTGTTCCTGGACCCCACTCAGACCTACAGCTGCGCGTACTTCGAGCGCGACGATATGACGCTGGAGGAAGCGCAGATCGCCAAGGTCGACCTGGCGCTGGGAAAGCTGGGGCTGCAGCCCGGCATGACGTTGCTCGACGTCGGCTGCGGCTGGGGTTCGACGATGATGCGGGCGGTCGAGCGATACGACGTCAACGTCGTCGGCCTGACGCTGAGCGAAAACCAGCGGGCCCACGTCGAGAACGTCTTCGCGCAGTCATCCAGTCCTCGCACCAAGCGGGTCCTTCTGCAGGGCTGGGAGCAGTTCACCGAGCCCGTCGACCGGATCGTGTCGATCGGCGCGTTCGAGCACTTCGGCCATGAACGCTACGACGCGTTCTTCGCGATGGCCAACAATGCGCTGCCCGACGACGGAATCATGTTGCTGCACACCATCACTGGATTGCATCCCAACGAGATGGCCGAGCGGGGCATGCCACTGTCGTTCAAATTCGCACGGTTCCTGAAGTTCATCCTCACCGAGATCTTCCCTGGCGGGCGGCTGCCGTCGATACCGATGGTCGAGGACCGCGCGACGGCAGGCGGCTTCACGGTGACCCGGGTGCAGTCGCTGCAACCGCACTACGCCAAGACGCTCGACCTGTGGGCCGCGGCCCTGGAGTCCCACAAGGACGAGGCGACCGCGATCCAGTCCGAAGAGGTCTACGACCGCTACATGAGGTACCTGACCGGTTGCGCGGACATGTTCCGCGTCGGCTACATCGACGTCAACCAGTTCACGCTCGAAAAGTAACGCCTCAGATACCGGTCCAGGCCCCGTCGATGCTGTCGGCCACGTCGATGACCTTGGCCTTCTGCGACGCGGGGCTGTCGATCTCGCCGGAGACGTGGGCTGCGATGAACCGTCTGATCTCGGCGTCGACGCCGCCGATGATGCGCACCACCTCCGCGCGAAGGGATTTGGAGGTGACGTGGATGGCGATGTCGGCCGGACGGGGTTTTTCGAAGTCGAGGATCAGCAGTAGCGGTTCGGCGGCTCGCGCCGTGGCGCGCAGGGCGATCTCGCCGTAGACCATGAACCTGGGCTTGTCGATCCGCAGGTCGACGACCAG
>DATFCF010000419.1:0-3569 GCA_035253445.1 Mycobacterium sp. | reverse complement strand
CCCAGGACTTCATCCGCACCGCCCGCGCCAAGGGGCTGACGAGGCGGCGCGCGCTGTTCAAGCACGGGCTGCGCACGGCGTTGATCCCCATGGCGACGCTGTTCGCCTACAGCGTGGCTGGGCTGGTCACCGGCGCGGTGTTCACCGAGAAGATCTTCGGCTGGCACGGCGTCGGCGAATGGGTGGTGACAGGCATCCTGAGCCAGGACATCAACATCGTCGCCGCGATCACCATGTTGTCCGCCGTGATGATCCTCATTGCGGGTCTGCTCTCTGACGTGGTCTACGCCGCGCTCGATCCGAGGGTGCGGGCGTCATGAGCGAACCGGTCACCACTGAATCGGCGACCAGCGCCCAGTCCGGCGTCGACGTCACCGCGTTCTCGTCGCGGCGCGCGCTCATTTTCCGACGGTTCGTGCGCAACAGGCCCGCTGTGGTGGCGCTGGCGTTGCTGGCGCTGCTGTTCATCGGCTGCTATTCGCTACCGCCGTTGCTGCCTTACAGCTACAGCGATCTCGACTACTACTCCCTGCAGCAGCCGCCCACCGTTGACCATTGGTTCGGCACCAACGCACTCGGACAGGATCTACTGGCCCAAACCCTGCGCGGCATGCAGAAATCCATGCTGATCGGCGTGTGCGTGGCGTTCATCTCGACGGTCATCGCGGCGACCGTCGGAACGATCGCCGGATACTTCGGCGGCTGGCGCGACCGCTCCCTGATGTGGTTCGTCGACCTGATGCTGGTGGTGCCGAGCTTCCTGCTGATCTCCATCGTCGTACAGCGCACCAAGGGCGACATCTTCTGGCTCATCGTGCTGCTGGCCGTGTTCAGCTGGATGATCAGCTCACGCATCGTGCGGGGTATGACGATGAGCCTGCGTGATCGCGAATTCGTCGCTGCCGCACGCTATATGGGGGTGAGCGACCGGCGGGTGATCCTCCGCCACATCGTGCCGAACGTCGCGTCGATCATCATCATCGACACTGCGCTCAACGTCGGCGTGGCTGTGCTGGCCGAAACCGGGCTGAGCTTCCTTGGCTTCGGCATCCAGCCACCCGATGTGTCGCTCGGAACGTTGATCGCCGACGGCACCAAATCGGCGACGACGTTCCCGTGGTTGTTTCTGTTCCCGGCTGGCGTGCTGGTGCTGATCATCTTGTGCGCCAACCTCGTTGGCGACGGGCTGCGCGACGCGCTCGATCCCAGCGCGAGGACGTTGCGAAGGCATCGCAGATGACCCTTTTGCAGGTGAGCGACCTCACCGTTGCCTTTCCGACGGACGCCGCGCCGGTGAATGCAGTGCGCGGCATGAACTTCCACGTCGATACGGGCGAGGTCGTCGCGCTGGTCGGCGAGTCGGGCGCGGGCAAGTCAGCCAGCGCAATGGCCGTCGTCGGCCTGTTGCCCGAGTACGCCGAGGTGTCCGGATCGATCCGGCTCCACGACCACGAGCTGATCGGATTGTCGGATCAGCGGATGTCGGCGGTCCGCGGCAAAACCATCGGCACGGTGTTCCAGGATCCGATGTCGGCGCTCACACCCGTTTACACCATCGGCGACCAGATCGCGGAAGCCATCGAGGTCCACCAGCGCGATGTCAGCCGGCAGGGCGCCCGTTCGCGTGCGGTCGAACTGCTCGAGCTTGTCGGCATCGCCCAGCCGGAACGGCGCGCCCGATCCTTTCCGCACGAGCTTTCGGGCGGCGAGCGGCAGCGCGTGGTCATCGCGATGGCGATCGCGAACGACCCCGATCTACTGATCTGCGACGAGCCAACGACCGCGCTGGACGTCACCGTGCAGGCGCAGATCCTCGAGGTGCTCAAGACCGCGCGCGACGTCACCGGCGCGGGCGTTCTGATCATCACCCACGACCTCGGGGTGGTCGCCGAATTCGCCGACCGCGCCTTGGTGATGTATGCGGGCAAGGCTGTTGAGATCGCCACCGTCGATGAGCTGTATCGCGACCGCCGCATGCCCTACACCGCCGGGCTTCTCGGCTCCGTGCCCCGGCTTGACGCCCCGCAGGGCGCGCGTCTGGTGCCGATACCCGGCGCACCTCCCCCGATGGCCGCGTTGCCGCCGGGCTGCCCGTTCGCGCCGAGATGCCCGCTCGCCATCGACGATTGCCGTGCTGCCGAGCCGGACCTGCTTGACATCAGTCCCGGACATTCGGCTGCATGCATCCGGACCGAACACGTCGCCGGCCGCAGCGCGGCCGACATCTACGGCGTCTCCACCAGGCCGCCCGCCGACATCGCCCCCGCAGATGCACCCGTCGTTCTGCGCGTCCGCGACCTGGTCAAGACCTACAAACTGACGAAGGGAGTGGTATTCCGCCGCCAGGTCGGCGAGGTGCGCGCTGTCGACGGCGTGAGCTTCGAGCTGCAGCAAGGCCGCACGCTGGGGATCGTCGGTGAGTCCGGGTCGGGCAAGTCCACCACCCTGCACCAGATTCTGGAACTTTCCGCGCCGCAGTCGGGTTCGATCGAAGTGCTCGGCGCCGACGTGGCGTCGTTGGACCGGCAGGCCCGCTCAGAGCTCCGGCGCGACCTCCAGGTGGTGTTCCAGGACCCGGTCGCCTCCCTGGACCCGCGCTTGCCGGTGTTCGATGTGTTGGCAGAACCGTTGCAGGCCAACGGTTTCGAGAAGCATCGCATCGACGAACGCGTCGCCGAACTACTCACCGTCGTCGGCATGCGTCGCGAGGACGCCACCCGGTATCCGGCGGAATTCTCCGGCGGACAGAAACAGCGCATCGGTATCGCGCGGGCGCTCGCAACGCAACCGAAGATCCTCGCCCTCGACGAACCGGTGTCGGCACTCGACGTGTCGATCCAGGCCGGCATCATCAACCTGCTGCTGGATCTGCAGCAGCGGTTCGGCCTGTCCTACCTGTTCGTGTCCCACGACCTTTCCGTGGTCAAACACCTCGCCCACCGGGTCGCCGTGATGTTCAAGGGCTCGATCGTCGAGCAGGGCGACGGCGATCAGGTCTTCACCGACCCCCAGCATGACTACACCCGGCGTTTGCTCGCCGCAGTGCCGCAACCCGAGCCGAACCGCAGCTAGAGTCGAGCGGCATGACGCTTCGACGCCTCGCTGCTGTCGCACTTGTTGCCGGCATGGTCCTGACCGCCTGCTCCGGCGGCAACCGGGAGACACCCTCGGCCGGCGGGACAGGAGAGGTCGGCACCACCAACGACATCAATCCGCAAGACCCGGCCAGCCTGCAGCAAGGCGGCAACCTTCGTCTGGCGACCAGCGACTTCCCGCCGAACTTCAACACCCTGCACATCGACGGCAACACGGTGGACGTCCACGCGCTCGCGCGGCCGACAATGCCGCGTGCTTTCCGCATCGGTGCCGACGGCTCGCCGTCGGTCAACACCGACTTCTTCACCAGCGTCGAATTGACCAGCAGCGATCCCCAGGTCATCACCTACACCATCAACCCGAAGGCGGTCTGGAGCGACGGCGCCCCGATCACGTGGGAGGACATCCAGTCGCAGATCAACGCGACCAGCGGCAAGGACAAGGGGTTCGCGATCGCCGGCACCAACGGCGCC
>DATFCF010000418.1:0-2141 GCA_035253445.1 Mycobacterium sp. | reverse complement strand
TCCTGCAGCCGGCGACGGTCGATACTGCGGCCTCGGCGATCCGCAAGAGGACGTCATCGAAGCTGTCGGCGTCGTACAGCTGCTCGGCAAATGTCGGCGAACACACCGGCCAGGCGAGTGGGTGGAGCGTCGGCTTGCCGGCGCTTCGCCGCTTCATCGCGATCGGCAGCTGCAATCGTCCGTTCCGCCCGGGCCTGGTCTCGATTCCGTCGCGCCTGCGACCTTTCGGTATGGGCCTCCGCCTGCTGCGCAGCCGCTCCGGTCCGTTGACCCGAAACGCTGAGCCGAACCGCCCGGGCGCTCAACTGCCGTTCCCACTCGTCGAGCTCCACCTCACGAACGTCGGCAGCCCGATCCCTGGTGTCAGCGGCCGCATCCCGCTCATCAGCGATCTCATCTCGCCGGTCAGCAACAAAATCGCGCTTGTCAGCGGCCCAGCCGCGTTCTTCGTCGCTCGGCGCAGTCGCCATCAGACCGCTCCTAACTAAGCGGCAATGCTTGCCGTTGACAATACCCCTCTTGTGCGCAGCAAAACTGGACTGTTGCCCTCGCTTCCGTGTCACTCCACCGCCTTGGCTGCAGGCCACGTCGCAGTACCCACTTGGCGGTGTTGCGGATGGAGAAGTCGTTGGGTAGCGACAACTTGATGACCTGTTTCCAGGCTGAGGACACCTGGCGGGGAAGCGACCCGGATGTGTACGACAGGCCGTATCGGCTGCAGATCTCCTGGATCCTCGGTGCGATTTCGGCGTACCGGTTGCTGGGTAGGTCCGGGAAGAGGTGGTGCTCGATCTGATGGGAGAGGTTGCCGGTCATGATGTGCATGGCCTTGTTGCCTCTGATGTTGGCTGAGCCGATCATCTGGCGGAGGTACCACTCGCCGCGCGTCTCCCCGTCAATAGATGCTTTGGCGAATGTCTCGACGCCTTCTGGGAAGTGACCGCACATGATGACCGAGTGCGACCACAGGTTGCGGAGGAGGTTCGCGGTGGCGTTTGCCGCCATAGTGTGGAAAAAGGAGGGCCCAGACAGCAGTGGATGAATGAGGTAGTCCTTGCGCATCTGCCGCCCGATCTTGCGGAGCACCGACTTGCCGTCGCGGCGAAACTGCTCCTTGTTACCCCGGCCCTTGAGCTGCTTGCCCAGCTGGAGGTCGTAGGCGGCGATGGCGTACTGGAAGAAGCAGGCGGTAAGGAAGTTCCAGAGGGGTTGACCCAAACACATCGGTACCCACCGCTGGTCCTCGTCGACCCGCATGATGCCGTAGCCCAGGTCGTTGTCGCGGCCGAGGACGTTGGTGTAGGTGTGGTGCAGCTCGTTGTGTGAGCGCTTCCACAGGTCGGCCGGCGATGCGTGATCCCACTCCCAGGCTGTCGAGTGAATCTTGGGATCGCGCATCCAGTCCCACTGGCCATGCATGACGTTGTGACCGATTTCCATGTTCTCGAGGATCTTCGCCACGGCGAGCCCCGCCGTGCCCACCAGCCAGGCGGGCGGGAAGAAGGAGAAGAGGAGAACAGCGCGGCTGCCCAGCTCGAGCTTGCGCTGCACGTCGATGAGCTTGCGGATGTATGCGGCGTCCTCGGCGCCGCGGGAGCTTAGGACGTCCTGGCGCAGGGCGTCGAGCTCGCGCGCCAACGCCTCGATGTCCGCAGCGGAGAGGTGTGCGGTCGGGTCCGGCTTGCCGGACGGCTTCGGTAGGTGCCGGCGTTCGGTCGTGACGACGTTGAGGCGGTTGTTCGCACGCCTGGCCCTGGGAGCCGTGACCGTCATGGGAGTCGAGTCGGTCATGGTTTCGGTGCCGATCGCAGGAGTCATGTTCCTTCCTAGAGGTCGATCTCGCAGCTGCCGGCAGCGGCCGACACGCAGGTTTGGATATGAATGGAGTCGCCTTCGGCGGCGATCGTCAGCTGTCCGTCACGCAGGTCGCGTACCACCCCCTGCCTGAGGGGAACGACACAGCCGAAGCAGATCCCCATCCGGCAGCCGGACGGCATCAAGACCCCGGCGTCCTCACCGACGTCCAGGAGGGGGGTCGCACCGTCGGCTTCAACTACGGCTCCTTGGCGGGCGAACGTGACGGTACCACCGTCCCCATCCGTGGTGAGAGTCGAGCGGAATCGCTCGGTGTGGAGCCGCTC
>DATFCF010000417.1:0-4775 GCA_035253445.1 Mycobacterium sp. | reverse complement strand
GCCGATTGGGTATCGCCCACTTATGTCGGGTCGACAGCCCGGATGGTTCGTATTGGCAGCACTATGAACACGTCCAGCGGAACGACCGTCATGGGCAACAATTTCTACAACAGCCTGGTTTACTGCACGCCGGATATCACCGCGGATGTGGTGACCGGCAAGTTCACGGTCAGCGTGAAGGGCAACTACCTTGTCCGGTGCGGGTTGCAGATGTCCAACGCCGTCTCGGGGGCGGCGACGCCTATTGTGTATGCCTCACTCAACGGTGCAGGGGCCCAAGAATGGGACCGCGGCGCACCTGGCGGGTACTTCAACGCCGGCGGCGATATCCTGCGCTTGGCCGGCGGGGAGGTCACCTCGATAATCGCAATGGCGCCAGGGGATTCCGTGCAGTCGGGATATGTTACGACTGGTGCGTTCGGGATTGCGCCGAAGTTCTCGATCGTGCGGCTACCAACGGGTATTTGATGACGTGGTCGACTAATCCTGCCGTTCCCCAACGGCGGGCCCGCGGCACGTGGTCGCCGGATCCATCGGTACCACATCGATCAACGACCGGTGCCTGGCACTGGATGCCGCGCCTGCCATTGACCGACTCCGGTGTCGCGGACGAGTTGCTGCGATTGGTCCGGCTGGCGACGTCGTCCGCAGACATGGCGGTGTCGGCGGACCGGGCGCAGTTCGGGATGCACGTTGATGCGGCAGGTAGAGCTATGGGTACCGATCTGGCATCGCTGGGTGTAACGCTAAGTCCTGTCGACGCCGGCGTCGGGGCGAACCTCGCTCGGATGGGCGTGCGGCCATGCGACTCTGCGAACGCCAGCGATCACGTAGTTGCAGCACCTGGGTGTGCCGCAGTTGCCGCGGCGGTCGGCGTCGATGTCGCCACAGTGCCCGGGATACGCGGAATATCCAGCGCGACAAATGCACTCGGAGGCACCACCGCCATCGTCGGGTTCACTCCGCATGCTGCTGCGTCAACTGCTATCACAGCGGTCGGAACGACGACATACGTGATTCCCGTCTGGTGCCGATACATCGACGTCGTTCTGTTGGCCGGAGGCGGCGGCGGTGGTGGCGCCGGCGGAAACCCGTTGTACCCCGGAGAAGGTGGCGATGCGGCCGCGTTTGTTACGCAGCGGCTAGAACGCGGCGTCGACATCTCCTGGGCCACTGGCACCCTCACTGTCAGCGTCGGCGACGGAGGGGCCGCGGGCGTCGGCGGACCGATCGGCGGAACGGCGAGCGCGGGCGGCCCGACGACGCTTTCCGCGGTGGGGCTGTCCACGATCACAGCGTCAGGGGGACGAGGCGGCACCGGAAGCGCCGTCGGTATCACCTACGACCAGAACGGCGACGGTGTTGTACCGGTCACCTTCAACGGCGTTGCCTACAACGGCGGCGGACCCGTCATGTCGGGTAATGGCACGGTGGGGAACGCTCCCGGCGGCGGCGGTCGTGGCGGAAACGCTGGCATATTCCTCGGCTCGGCCGGCGGTAAAGGCGCCCCCGGCCAAGCCTGGCTACGCGCATACCAGTAACTGCCGACAGGAATTTCAGAAAGTGAAATAGTGCCCAACCCGACCGATATCGAAAACTACACGTTTCAAGTCGCGGTCATTCAGGCAGACGGCCAAATGCCGACCATCTACTGCGGTGATGGTGCAGACGGACTGGCTTTCGCCATGGTGTATGCGAGCATCGACGCACCCTCGATTGTGTCGATAACAGTCCGGTACGTGCCGGAAATTCCTCTGACTCTGTGGGATTGGGACGACACAACCCTTCCCGTCGACACAGAGAACTACACGTGGATCGTGGTGTTCGACTGCGACCTCGTCACCGGCGACCATTGGCAGACCGCCGGATACCTCATGGGCGACGGCGCCGAGATGTACACCAACATTCGAGCAGGTGCCGAATACGCTCGCCTCATGGAATCCGATCAGCAAAACGCCGAGCTATTCGAGCACCAGCGCAACTACCGCATGGGCTATACCCCCCTCATCACCGGATGGACCAACTGGGAAGGAACCAACTCATGAGCACCTATAACCCCGCACACCGTCGTGCCTGCTGTGCAGCGATCACCGCACTGGGCAATCGGATCGGCCTGTACGCCGGAACTACCCGAGTGGGAACAGTTTTCGGCGACACGACCTGGGCGACCCCGACCGATGTCAACGAACCTGTGGACCCGTCGAAGCCCTTCAATGCGACGACCAACCCCAACATCGACAAGGCTGCCTCTACCGGGTCAACGGTAACCATCTCTGTGCCCGGGGCCACGGTGGCCAACGGCACTGTGATCGATGGTTACGGAATATTCAACGGCTCGACGCTGCTGCGCACCCAGGCTCTGTCGGTAACCCTCACGGTCAGCGACGGCTCGCAGTCGCTGCAGATCGACGTCACGCCCACATTCAAGTTCTGGGGTGTGTAGCGCACGGTGATTGAGCATCCTCGTGTCGTTTGTCTGGTTCGCGGATAAGCCGTTACGTACCCGCGAGGAGATTGCGCGTGTGGTTCACACCGTCTCCTTGAATAGGGGGTTGGACGAGCTGGCGACGGTGATTGCTTTGATGACCATCGCCGTCGAGGTTGGCGCCGACGGTCAGTGGTGGTGCCCATGGAACGCCAACGACCCGTCCTCGCAGAACTATCCGTTTGATTCACAGGCCGATGACGGACGGTCCGTGGGCTACTTTCAGCAGCAGAACGGCCGCGCCGGTGACACACTCCCCGACGGGGATCGAGACAACTGGTGGGGCTCCATGCATACCCGCATGGCCCTAGCCCAAGCCACCGATACTTTCCTGGCCCGCCTGTCTGATGACTACACCACGGCAGCTGATAACCCCTCTTTGGCGGGGTCATTCGCTCAGCGTGTCCAGGGCAGTGCCTTCCCGGACCGCTACGCGCAGAAATGGGACGAGGCTTGGGCCGTGCTGAGGAGTGCGCTTGATCAACCGACGGAGCCGCCAGTGACAAATCGGCCGGCCTACAACGAATTCCCGATCTGGTCACCCAACAGCTCATCACGCAACGGCGTTGCGGTCGACGCTGTCTTTTTGCACACGCAGGAAGGTGGGGGCGGCGACTCGGCTGCTGAGGGTTTGGCGCACTACCTGGCGGAGCCGGCCAATCAGGTGTCGTATCACTACGCGATCAGCCAGGCATCGGATTCCGGTGTGACCGTGGTTGATTGTGTCGACACCGACCACGCGGCGTGGTCGGTGCTCTCGGCGAATGCGCGCAGCATCAACTTGTGCTTCGCCGGATCCCGGGCGGCGTGGACACGTGAGCAGTGGATGCAGCAGTCCAACGCCATTGACGTCGCCGCGTATCTGGTGGTGCAGGACTGCCAAAAATACGACATCCCGCTTAACGTCATTGCTCCGCCGTATACGGGGCGAATCCCGGGAATCTCTGACCACGCATACGTGACGAAGATCCTCGGCGATGGTACCCACACTGATGTCGGTGCGGGTTTCCCGTGGGACTACTTCAGCGCGCGCATCGCGTTCTGGAGTGCCGATGGCCAGGATCCGATCGAAGTGCCCAGCGGCCCGGTTGGTCCGGCGGATGATCAACTTACGCTGCGCTGGAACTGCCTTGGTGGACAGACATTGGTGGAGGCGGTAGCGCAAATCCGCGACAAGGTGTGCGGTACCAGCGATCGCGAAAAGGAAGGCGTTCGCTGAGAATTTGGTGAGCGCAGCCGTGTTCGGGCGGGCCGTGACTCGACACGCGATCCATTAAGAATCAGCCACATCGGGCCTGAATTACGTTCTTACGTCCGCGATCTCGCCGCCGCAAATCCTGTATGACGATGCGATGACAGCCGCGGCGCAGGAGATGCTGCGCCGCCACGACGCGTCGGCAACATTCACCGTCGCCGCCGAGATTCCCTGTCTTTGCATACAGATACCGGTGTGGTCTGGTCGGCTACCCGGTAAACGCCATTCCCATGGGTTCACATAGTCAGCCGCTTACCGGGCGCTGCCATCTGCGGTGCGGATGCAATTTCTGGTTGAGGACAAGGAGTCATCGTGATGGACAGGAATTTCCTGTTGGATCTCGCCGAGAGGGCGGTGCGTGCGGGCGCGGCAGCACTTCTGGGTGTGTTTGTTGCGGGTCAGACCGTGGCGACGGTGGATTGGCAACAGGCCGGGGCGATCGTCGGCACCGCGGTATTGGTGTCGGTGTGTTCGTCGTTGGCTGCTAGTCGCAGTGGGGACGAAAATCCGCGCAATGCTTCATTTCTGAAGAATCGTGGCTAGATGGGGCCGATGTCGCCCCTGCTTAATTCTCCTGACGACTACCTGTTTGCCGGCGCGTTCGTCGCCATCGCGGTTCAGCAGGTGTGGATGGTCATTTCGGGTCGGCTGGTTCCTCGTAGCACGGTTGATCGGCTCCTGACGGACAAGGATGCCGAGATCGCTTATCTGCGGGAGACCGGCGAAAAGCTCAGCGAGACAGTCGACAAGCTCACCGCACCGGCGCGGTTGGCGGTCCAGGCGATCGAGACGCTACGGGAGCAGTGATGACTGTGCGGCGTTGGCGGCGGCGGGCACGTGAACGGCAGGGTATCGAAGCGGCACGCACTGCTTACAACGAGGCGCAGGAAAAGCTCGATCAGGCAAGCGATCTGGCTGCGCGCGCGGAGCGGTTGATCGCGACCAATGGATTCGCCGAGGCCATTGAGCGGACGATGCGGCGGAGGTTGACCTCGTGAGGGTGTCGGTGTGGTGGCGGCACATTCCCGTGGTGGT
>DATFCF010000416.1:0-4324 GCA_035253445.1 Mycobacterium sp. | reverse complement strand
GAGTGGATCCCAAGGGAGGAATCTGCGTTTCGAGGACCGATCGTGACGTCGAGCAATGTAGTCGACCTAACGCATAGGTTTGGGCGACCACGCCATTGAGGCGTTGCTTCAGTCTGCGATGGCAGTGGACTATCGCGCAGGCAAGACCACGGAGGCTTGTTTCGTGTCCGCGCGTCGGAATCGCTGCGGAAGGCCCCCGGAGCTGAGTAACCGACGCAAATAGGGCTCTGAACTGCGTCAATGACACGGCTGGTTCAGTGTGGCCCATTTTGCCCGACCTGAGTGTTCGTCGGGCACTGCAGTCCGCGCCAAGGTCGGAACTTGTCAAGGGAGTTGAGTCCACCGGGTGTTAAGCGGCTGACGTTTCGGCCTCCGCAGAATCGTCGGCGGGGCGGTTGATCCAGACGGTGTCGGGCAGGTCGAGGATCTTCGGCGCTGTCGTAGTGCCGAAGCGGTACGGATGCCTGGCCCGTGCTGCCTCGAGTACCTGCCGACGTTCGGCGGCCTTCGCCGCCGCCAAACCGAAGTGGACGTCGGCGGCAGTGTGTAGCCCGATGCCGGTGTGGCGATGCTCGTGGTTGTACCACTCGGTGAACTGCATCATGAATTCCCTTGCTTCACGCAGCGATCCGAACCGTTCGGGGAACTCCGGTCCATACTTGAGGGTCTTGAACACCGCCTCCGAATACGGGTTGTCGTTCGAAACCCGCGGCCGCGAATGCGAGCGGGTAACCTCGAGATCCGACAGCAGTGACGCGACGGACTTGCTGGTCATCGACGTGCCACGGTCGGCGTGCACGACCTGCGGAATGCCGTGCACCGCGAAGATCTGCTCCATCAACTCCCGTGCCAGCACACCCGATTCGTGTGCGTGGACGTGCACACCGACGATGTACCGCGAGTAGATGTCGATCATCACGTAGGCGTCGTAGTAGCGGCCCTTGTCCGGCCCGGCGAGCTTCGTGATGTCCCACGAGTACACCTGCCGCGGGGCGGTCGCGACCAGCTCCGGGCAGGTCCTCGCCGGGTGCCGGGCGAGCCTGCGGCGTTCACTGACCTGTGCGTTCTCCCGCAGGACGCGGTACATCGTCGACACCGAACACAGGTAGACGCCCTCGTCGAGGAGTTGCGCGTACACCTCGAGCGGCGCCTGATCGACGAACCGGTCACTGTTGAGTGTGTCGAGGATGCGGCGGCGTTCGATCGGGGTGAGCTTGTTCGCCGGCGGATGCGTAGGTCGGACTGGAGCGGAAGGTGTCGGTGCGGCGGCCGCGGCGCGACGCCGGACCGCGGTCGACCGGACCACACCGGTCACTGCGCTTGCTGTTCTCGTCGACATCCCGACGTTGGTCAGTTCGGTCCATGCTGCGGTCAGCGCTTGGTTGGCTTGTCGTCCAAATCCGCTCTCTCGGAGAGCGATTCCAAGAGAGCATGCGCTTTTCCCATGATGTCCAGGGCGGCTTCGGTGGTGGCCAGTCGCTTGTTCGTGCGGTCGAGCTCCCGCTTGAGGCGAGCGATCTCGGCCTGCTCGGCGGTGAGTTTGCCGACCTTCGCGCCGGCGGGTTTGCCGTCGAGGACGCCGGCGTCGCGTTGCTTGCGCCACTCGGTGATGAGGGAGGAGTAGAGGCCCTCGCGGCGCAGGTAGGCGCCGCCTTCGTTCGTCTGGCAGGCCTGCTCGTAGGCGGCCAGGTGCGCGAGCTTGTCCGCCGGGGCGAATGAGCGTCGGCGTGGTCCGTCGGAACGTGGGTGGGAAGACTCCATGTGACCATTGTCCCCGGCTACGGCCAGGCTGGAAATTGTCATTGTCGGGTTGATCCGTATCTCGCCCTGCAGGCGGGGTTGCTGTGAACCGGTGGACTCAACTCAGCCTGACACGCAGGGTTTCGCCCGCGGCGCAGATGAGCTCGCGCGCCGCGGGCGGCCGCTCGAAATGACATCTCGGCTGACGCAAAGCCGGGACCGTCCGGGAGATCGACCATATTCGGTGATCGGCTGAGTCGGCGAGTTCCTTTGGTCGCTGCCCTGCTGCTGATAAGTGGGCGACGACCGTTGCGATCGGCCTCCTTCCGACCTCTGCGGCGATTGGCAACCCTCGCACCCGTTCTTTCTCGTGTGCCACATCGCTCACGGACTTTCGGCGTGCGGCAAAACCCTGGGTCCTCCATCTATGGCGTCAAGCCATGCCGGTCCCGGATGGCGTGGGGGTACGCCACGGTTGCGCCCGCGACGGTGGGTCTTGGTATACGGTGTCCGCGATCGTGTCCCTGATTGCCGTCGCCTCCGTGAGCGAGAAGCAGCTCGCGTCGTGAGGATGGCGAATCCCACTCCCGGTCGCCGGCCCACTCAGCATCATCGCATTGGTGCTGCGGTCGCGCATCGCGGATTCACCGGGTCCCGAAGGCTTTAAACGCCGGACCGGTCGAGCGGGTTCCGCTCTCAGCAGAATTCAATCGTCTTTCCGCCCGGGATAACCTAATGCCGTCGTATTTTACATCCTCGGTGGCTTTGCCATGGCAGCTTGTTGTGCCCGTCCACCCCGCATCCGGCCCGTAGATCACGGTTCCGCCTTCGGAATAAATCGCACCGGAAATCCTGTTCTGCACTTATTCTCGCAACCCTTCCCGCATTGCGCGCTTAGTGGCCATCGGGGACCTCGCGGCGAGTCCGGCCTTCCACTGCACAGTCGACGCACGGTATTTGAGCTGACAACCGCCGTGACGGAATTGCGCCGCAAATCCCGCGAGGACTGAAAGGCGACCGTCCAATCCTGGTTGGCGATCGCCCTCATACTCACGCCCTGCGCTCGCAACAGCGCGATATCCTCGCGCTCGGTGAACGACAGGTACCTTCACGAGACCAGGGCCAATTCGAATGGTGGCATCCCGCCCCTCGGTGTGATCCGCGCCCAGAACGCCCGCTCGGATCCCTGCACACCGGAGGACCCGGTGACCGCATCAACGCCCGCCACGTCAACGCTGCCGGCCATCCTGGTGGTCTTCCCACCGCACACGTCCACAATCGAGGTGTTGCTTCCACCGGTTGAACCTGGTCTGAATACCGCGATCCGGATGGTCGATCGTTCCGACCGGGCCGCGCAATGCGATGGTGTTCCGCAATGCGGAACAGGCCAACTCCGCTGTCATGCCCGCAGACGAGAACGAGGATGCCAGCGAATCGGCCGCGAGATTGGAGGCGGAAGCACGGACGGCGGCACAGAAGGCTCGACGCGAGCTCGGCGATCGAGTATCCGACGATCCTGTCGGAAGGCAGTCCTTCATCGCACAGAGGCGAAACTTGCCCTCGTCGTTCCGGAGCTCGGTGGGGGCACCTCCCTGCACGCACTGCTTGGGCAAGATCGATGCACCACAGCTGATCCGGATCGAAATCCTGGGCCACCGGGTCGTTTTGGACCGGCGGGCCAGCCCTGCGATTCAGACCGCGCTCCTTGGCCAACATCGACGATATCCGCTGCTGTGAGCACCGATGCTGCACGTGGCTCTCCCCGCCGTGATCCCGCACTCGGACAGCTCGTCAGCGATGAACCAGCATCCGAACACCGGATCATCGGCATGGATGTCGAGTGCGGCGTGGATGATGTGGGTGTCTTCCCAGTTTCGCTGCGGGACGAGATCGGTGTTCCCATTGTGGAACGATATCGTCCGCGACAAGGTCGAGGGCGAGCGGGAACATTCCCCCGACACTCCGTGCAGGGAGGCATCCCTGTTTTGGGTTGTTGTCCCTCGACAGATAGGCCACCGTCCGGCGCATCACCTCCGCCTCCGGGTCGAGCAGCCGGATCCGCTACGTGCCTCGCTGAGCTCGCTAGATTCGTCCTTGGTGACCCAGCGACGCTTCCAGTCTTCGACGTAGGCCTTTCGCAGTCAGTTCCAGGCAGGGCTCGGAGATCCCGAAGACCCTTGCGACCTGAGCCACGGCGCCTCGCGTTGGCGGCCACCGCGACGACGTTGCGTCGGAACTCTTCCAGGTACGGCGTGAGCATGCGATCATCCTTCCACTGCGAGGGCCACGCCCTCCCAGGTCAGGTCTCAACCAAAGCCGGGGCAATGCCCGGCCACCCGCTCTACCTATCAGTGTGCAGCTTTCGGAAGTCACGTTCTTTCCCGATGAACACCCGTCAACGAGAAATCGTGGCAACGAATTGCTCATACGATCGCTGAAGATCTGGCACGCTGCAAGCAGTTCGCGCACTAAATGCCTCCCCCAACGCGTGTGAGCGGAGACGGCGGTCGACAGGCTGGATCGTTCCACAGCACAATGGCGGTTGTACTGAATTCTCTTGCGTTCGAGCACATGGCACACCCTG
>DATFCF010000415.1:0-4810 GCA_035253445.1 Mycobacterium sp. | reverse complement strand
GTGTGCCGCCGTCGGTATGGGGAGGCGTGGCGGCGACGCGCTTCAGGGACGTCGTTGACCGGTGGAATGCGGAGTCGGTGAAACTCCATGCGGCCCTTGCGCGGATCGCCGAGACGATCCGCGCCAACGAGCAGACGCTGCGCGAGGCCACCGAAACCCATTCGCACCAGATCGGTGCCGTCGGAACCAACCTGTAAGGAACTCGCGTCATGGATCACGTGCTGTCGTACAACTTCGACGAGATCGAATACACCGTTCGTCAGGAAATTCACACCACGTCGGCCCGGCTCAACGCCGCGCTGGACGATCTGCGGGCACAGATCGCTCCGCTGCAAGAGATCTGGACCCGGCAGGCCGCCGACGCCTACCGGGTCGAGCAGGCCCGGTGGGAGCAGGCGGCCAGTGCCCTCAATGAAATCTTGTTCAGCCTGGGCAACGCCGTGCGCGATGGCTCGGACGACGTCGCGGCCACCGATCGCAGTGCCGCGAACGCATGGGGCGCGTAGCCCCCAGAGACTCTGTGCGGTCCCGTAGGGAGGGGAGCCCTCGGGACCGCACAGTCATATTTCGCAGAAGTTCGGTGTACGTCGGTCGTGGCTACTCGCAGGCGACGCCGTCACCGTCGCGATCGAGGTGAGGGGCATAGCCGGGTTGACCCTCATAAATCGGTGCGGCGCCGGCGTCGCGGGCTGCGTCGCAGTTCTTGTAATACACGTCCGCGCTGGCCAGCGGGGCCGCACCGACGGCGGCTGCAGCGCAAACAAATGCCGCGGCGATTGCAATACGAGTCATCTTTGCTCCGTTTGATCTTGAAGGGGAGTGAGACGTCGTCGGCAACGCCGAAGTCCGTCCGTAAGCGAAGGTATGGCGATTCCAAACGAGAGGAATCGGGACTTTCCCTACGTTTGCTGGACGGCTTGCCCCACAGTGCGCGTCGCCAGAGCGTTGTGCTCGCAGATACGAGCAGCGCGTCGCCAGATGAAGAACGGGCCCACCACATGTCGAAACAGCCAGTTGTGCGCGAGGGCGGCGTGGTCGCGATAATCGGCATGCGCCACCCGGTACGCGAGGTGCAGCGACTGCCGATCGATGTCGCGAGCGATCTGCACGCCCCGAGGACACCCGCCGGCAGCTTCTCGGCCGCCGCCAGCGACTCGAGAAGCCGTGTCTGCAAGCCGGGTCTTCGTCTCGAAATTGGCGTGTGAAAAAAGGAGTGCGACGACAATCGGCGCCACCAGCGCAATGGGGGCGCACGCCAGGATGATGTCGACCAGCATCCCGCAGAGTCATGGCCGTCGGCTGACTAACGCGCCGACCCCCAGCTAGGCGCTGCACGCCGGCGCGCCAGTCGCCCGACGGAGGCGTTTTGACCTGCGCGGACGCTCGCCGGTAAGCTGCATCGTTGGCGTGCGGTAAGCACGGGGCACTCGGGTCAACGTCGGTCGCCGAGAACCACCTCCGCCGCAAGTGCCTGACCGGCACCCGGGTCACCGGGACTCAACCCGAGAAGAAGAAGGTAGACGCTGTGCCTACATACACGCCGAAGGCGGGTGACACCACGCGTTCGTGGTACGTCATCGACGCCACCGACGTGGTGCTCGGCCGGCTCGCCGTGGCAGCTGCAACCCTGCTGCGCGGCAAGCACAAGCCGACATTCACGCCCAATGTCGATGGTGGCGACTTCGTCATCGTCATCAACGCCGAGAAGGTCGCCATCAGCGGCGACAAGCTGCAGAACAAGTTCGCCTACCGCCACTCGGGTTTTCCCGGCGGGCTGCGGGCGCGGTCGCTCGGTGACGAGATGGAAAAGCACGCTGACCGGGTCGTCGAGAAGGCGATCCTCGGCATGATTCCGCACACCAAGCTCGGCCGTCAGATCCAGAAGAAGCTGCGTGTGTACGTCGGGCCGGAGCATCCCCACACCGCCCAGCAGCCCGTTCCGTACGAGATCAAGCAGGTGGCCCAGTGACCGAGACCGTCGAGACCACAGAAACCGAAACCGTGACGGAGACCGTGACCGAGGCCGTGACCGAGGCCACGGCCGAAGCCGCCCCGCGTGAGCCGGTCATCATGGACCGACCCATCCAGACCGTTGGCCGCCGCAAGGAAGCCGTGGTGCGGGTGCGCCTGGTCCCCGGCACCGGCCAGTTCCACCTGGACGGCCGCACTCTGGAGGCCTACTTCCCGAACAAGGTGCACCAGCAGCTCATCAAGGCCCCGCTGGTCACCGTCGACCGGGTGGACGCCTTCGACGTCTACGCCCACCTCGATGGCGGAGGACCGTCCGGGCAGGCCGGCGCGCTGCGCCTGGCCATCGCGCGGGCGCTGATCCTGGTGCAGCCCGAGGATCGGCCGGCGCTGAAGAAGGCCGGCTTCCTCACCCGTGACCCGCGCGCCATCGAGCGCAAGAAGTACGGCCTGAAGAAGGCCCGCAAGGCGCCTCAGTACAGCAAGCGCTGATCGATCAACGACAACCGCCGGGTGTGCGCAAACGTCGCACGCCCGGCGGTTTCGTTTTCTACGCTGCCCGTATTCGCCCCGGAATCGGGCGTGAGGCGTATCAGGTCTCGTTTGGGTACCGATTGAGCGGCGGCACGGGTGCTGACGTCCTCGGTTGGCCCTCCGGCAGCCTTCTATGAGAGGTTTGAGCCCATGGGTCGACTGTTCGGCACCGACGGGGTGCGCGGAGTCGCCAACCGCGATCTAACCGCTGAGCTGGCGCTGGCCTTGGGGTCCGCGGCGGCGCGGCAGCTGGGCGTATCTGGCAGTGCGCGGCGCCGCGTCGCCGTCGTCGGCCGCGACCCTCGGGCCAGCAGTGAAATGCTGGAAGCCGCAGTGATCGCAGGCCTGACCAGCGAGGGCGTTGACGCGCTGCGCGTCGGGGTGCTCCCCACGCCAGCTGTGGCCTATGTGACCAACGCGTATGACGCCGACTTCGGCGTGATGATCTCGGCCTCGCACAACCCCATGCCCGACAACGGCATCAAGATCTTCGGGCCGGGCGGTCACAAGCTCGACGACGCCACCGAAGACCGCATCGAAGAGTTGGTGTACGCCGGCCCGGGCATCAGGCCCGTCGGTGCCGACATCGGTCGTGTAGTCGATGCCGAGGATGCGCTGGATCGCTACCTGCGTCACGTCCACAAGGCGGTCACCACCAGGCTCGACGAGCTGACCGTCGTCGTCGACTGCGCGCACGGTGCCGCGTCTGGCGTCGCCGCTGCCGCCTACCGGGCGGCGGGGGCCAACGTCATCGCGATCAACGCCGAGCCCAACGGCCTGAACATCAACGAACGCTGCGGATCGACGTATATGGAGTCGCTGCAGTCGGCGGTGGTGTCCCATGGCGCCGATCTAGGGCTCGCCCACGACGGCGATGCCGACCGCTGTCTGGCCGTCGACGCCAGCGGCCGAGTCGTCGACGGCGACGCGATCATGGTCATTTTGGCGTTGGCGATGCAGGAGGCCGGCGAGCTAGCCTCCAATACCTTGGTGGCGACCGTGATGAGCAACCTCGGCCTGCATCTGGCGATGCGTGCGGCGGGCATCCAGGTCCGCACCACCAGCGTCGGCGACCGCTACGTGCTCGAAGAACTCCGCGCCGGGGAGTACTCGCTGGGCGGTGAGCAATCCGGCCACATCGTCATGCCGGCGCTGGGCACCACAGGGGACGGCATCCTCATCGGCCTGCGGCTGATGTCGCGGATGGCGCAGACTCGCTCGACGCTGGCCACCCTGGCCGAGCCGATGCACACGCTGCCCCAGGTGCTGATCAACGTGGCGGTCGCTGACAAGGCGACCGTGGCCGACGCCCCTTCGGTGCGCACCGCCGTCGCCGAAGCCGAGGCCGAACTCGGCGACACCGGCCGAATCCTGTTGCGTCCCTCGGGAACCGAGCAGGTCGTCCGCGTGATGGTGGAGGCGGCCGACGAGGACACCGCGCGGCAACTGGCGGTGCGGGTCGCGGAGTCGGTCAGCGCACAACGCTGAGATTGCTTGGAACCGGACGGGCGCCGTCGGCGTCCTAGCCAAACATGGGACAACCAGACGCCGCCCGCGTCGATGTTGCGGCGCTGATCGGCGTTGCCCGCCAATACGAGGCGGTCGCCGACATCGTCGACGGAGCCGTGCGATCACATCTGAGCGGGTTGGCATTCGACGGCGCCGCAGCGGGCCGCATGCACGCCGCGCGTGGTGACGCGCTGCGTTACGCCGTCGACGACGTCGTGGCCGGCCTGCGTCAGTGGTCGCGGGCGGCCGCGGAGATCGCCGCGGCACTGCGCGCATCCGCCGACCGTTACGCGGCCGCCGATGACCTAGCTGCCCGACGGGTGGGGTAGCGGTGGCTGAGAAGCTCGATGCCACTTCGCGATTGGCGGAAGGGCGCCCTTCCGTCGACAACGTTCAGAACTACGTGTCGGCGTGCCACCTGCTCGGCTACCAGAATCCGGATCTGACGCTGCATGCCGCGCAAGTGCGTGACTGGTACGCCAGCGAGGACGGGCTGGACCTGTCGGCGCTGCAGGCAGACTGTGCCGCATTCGACGCAGTTGTGGCGGCGACGGAGCGGGCACTCGTGCAGCAGGACGATCAGCTCGGCGCGATGCCCGCCGCGTGGTCGGGCTACGGCGCGGAGGCGTCGCAAGCATTCCTGCGTCGCCACGGCGAGGCGTCAGCCACCGTGGCCGCCGCGGTGCGCACCGCGGCCGACGCACTACGCGCACTGCGTGACCGATTGTGGCAGACGGTGGATGAAAAGGTCGACGCCGTGATCGCCATCGAGGACCGACGGACTGCGCAGCGTGCCGAG
>DATFCF010000414.1:0-10835 GCA_035253445.1 Mycobacterium sp. | reverse complement strand
ATCTCCTCGCCCGAGGTGAACGCCCAAGTCGCCGAATACTTCGGCGAGGCACCTGCACAAACCAAATCCTGTGAACACACCACCGAGCCTGATTTCTGCGATATCTACCACGCCACCGATGAGGACTTCGCCTCTCAGATTCACTACTGGACCACGCCGCAGAAACAGTGCGTCGACGGAAGCGGCGACAACTGCACGGCCTACAACGAGTGGGTCGACAAATGGCAGCAGATCAAGGGTTGACACGCCCCGGCGCCACAGCGCCGAAAACGCCGCCGATCGCTTCAGCGACCCGGCCGTCCATCGGGCGCCGCATCAGCCTGGCGTTGCTCCTGGTGCCGCCGATGGCGTGGCTTGTGGTGGCGTATCTCGGTTCGCTTGCGGTGCTGCTCGTTTCGGCATTCTGGACCACCGACGCCTTCACTGGCGCGGTCGTGCGCGTGTTCACCACCGACAACGTCATGCGGGTGATGACCGAGGCCGTGTTCCGCACGGCTACGGTGCGCACCGTCGCGGTGGCGTTGGCAGTAACCGTCATCTGTGCCGCGCTCGCGGTTCCGCTGGCGTTCTACATGGCCAAGGTGGCGTCGCCGAGGGTGCGCCTGTTGCTGGTCGTTGCGGTGACGACACCGTTGTGGGCCAGCTATCTGGTGAAGGCCTACGCCTGGAGAATGCTGCTCTCCCCTGAAGGCCCGTTGTCGTGGGCGACCGGCTACAGCCCCGGATATGGCCTGCCCGCAACCGTCATAACGCTGACGTATCTTTGGTTGCCGTACATGATCATCCCGGTGTTCGCAGCGTTCGAGCGTGTTCCCGATTCGCTCATCGACGCCAGCTCCGACCTGGGCGCATCCGAGCTGGCAACCATGCGAATGGTGCTGGCACCGTTGGTGTTTCCAGGAATTGTCGCCGGTTCGATCTTCACCTTCTCCCTGTCGCTGGGTGACTACATCGCGGTGACGATCGTCGGCGGTAAGACGCAGATGCTCGGCAATATCATCTACGGCCAACTCGTCACCGCCAACAATCAGCCGTTGGCGGCCGCGCTGTCGATCATCCCACTGGTGGCGATCATCGGCTACCTGCTCGCAATGCGGCGAACGGGCGCACTGGAGAACGTCTGATGAAGTCGAAAGGTGCACGGCGGGTGGTCCTGGTATGGACCGTACTCGTGCTGGTGTTCCTCTATGCACCAATGCTTCTCGTGGTTGTCAACGCATTCAACTCGTCACGTACATTCGCGTTTCCACCCAAAGGCTTCACCGTGCAGTGGTGGCTGGACGCCGCCAACAGCGAGGGTATGTGGAAGTCGCTCGCCAACTCGGCAGTGGTGGGCCTAGCCGCCACCGCCATCGCATTGGTACTCGGTACGATGGCTGCGTTCGCAGTACAGCGATATGACTTCTTCGGTCGACACACGGTGAGTTTCCTTGTGGTGCTTCCGATTACTTTGCCTGGGATCGTCACCGGTATCGCGTTGAACGCGACGTTCACCTCTGCGCTCGGCGTGACGCTGGGACTGGCCACCGTCATCGTCGGCCACGCGACCTTCTGCATCGTCCTCGTCTTCAACAACATCCAGGCCCGGCTGCGGCGGCTGGGTGGTGACCTCGAGGACGCATCGGCAGATCTCGGCGCGTCGGCGTGGCAGACCTTCCGATACGTCACGCTCCCGATGATGCGCGGAGCGCTGGTCGCCGGTGCAATCCTGGCGTTCGCCCTGTCCTTCGACGAGATCGTGGTGACGACGTTCACCGCCGGGCCGACCGTGCAGACACTGCCGATCTGGATCTTCGGAAACCTATTCCGTCCGAACCAGGCCCCGGTCATCAACGTCGTCGCCGCCGCACTGACTGTCGTGGCGATCATTCCCGTCTGGCTCGCTCAACGCTTCGGCGGTGATCCTGCGGCGACACGGGTGTAGGGCGTCTACTGCGGCGGCTTCGGCTCCCATTGACCGCTCAGCAGGAGTCCGGCCGTGTAGTCCGACACCGCGGTCACCATCTTTTGCAACACCACCGTGTCGAGACGGTCTGCCACAACCTTGCTACCGAGATCGCGGTAGTCCTGCACCATCTGTCCGAGCTCGCTCATCTCTTCGGGTTTGGGAATGAAGTTCGGCCCGAAGCGCGACGTCACGCAGTCCTCCAACGCGTGCACGACTTCGGTGGCCAAACCGTCGACAGTGTCCCTGGTTGCCTCGAAGATTCGCAGAACCGCGCGAACGTACTGCAGTTGATCAGACGTACGGGCCACGATCTCGCCGATCTTGCGGTCAACCAGTACGACTGCGCCGTCTTCCAGTTTCGCCAGGCCATGCTCGAGCAGCCTGTGCGCCTCATCGCCGTCAGGATCGACATCCAGGGCCAGGGTGTCGTCCTTCGCCGGCTCGGCGGCCTGCTCTGTCCGACGTCCGAGGACGGCGCGCTGTATCCCCAAGATGTCTGCCAGATCAGCACCTTGGCGCATGCTCGTGAAGAACTCAGCTATGTGCGAGGAGTTGAAACCCTTGCGGAGCAACTGGTTGATGGTTTTCAGCTGCGACAGGTGGTAGTCGTCGTAATACGCCGAACGCCCAACCCGTCGCGGCGGATCGAGTAGGCCGCGTTCCCGGTAGGCGCGGATATTTCGGGCGCTGACCCCCGAAACCCGGGCGAGTTCGTCCAGCCGGTACTCAGCCAACGCGGCACATCCCAGCACGACATCGGGTGCGCGTTCGCTGAGCACCGCGACGATTCATGCAACCACTGTAACGGCAGTAGCGGGATTGCGAGCGAAGAAGATGGTCACTCGCAAGCAGTTTGCTGGCAGTTCGTCCCAAGTGTCACTATCAGCGAATATGACGCTGCATCACACCTTCGCCTCGACGCCAGTAGGCAATCCCAGCCAACTCGTTTTGGGCAGCGTGCCAGCGGCCGGGTGAGTGAAGACACCACAAAACGATTGGCATCGGCGTGCGCCGGTGAGCGATGATCGACGTGGCAGACATCAAGACAACGCGAGCGAAAGGTTCGGTGTGCGTCCCTGGATCGTGTGGGGCACCGGACTCCTCGCCTACATCGTCGCCGTTCTCGACCGCACCACGCTGGGTGTTTCCGGACTTGACGCGGCCGATCGGTTCAACGCCAGCCCGAGCCTGCTGTCGACATTCGTGGTTCTGCAGGTCATCGTCTACGCCAGCGCGCAAGTCCCCGCCGGCCTGCTCCTCGACCGGTTCGGCTCCAAAGCGCTGATCGCGGCGGGCGCTGCGCTGATGGCGTCGGGCCAATTGGTGCTGGCTTTCACCGAGTCGCTGCCGTCGGCCATCGCCGCACGGGCCGTGGTCGGCCTCGGCGACGCCCTCACCTTTATCTCTGTGCTCCGGTTGGTGCCGCACTGGTTCACGCCCCGCCAGGTCCCGTTGGTCACGCAGTTGACCGGCATCTGCGGACAACTCGGCCAGGTGCTCTCGGCGGTGCCCTTCCTCGCCGTGCTGTCGGCTTCAGGCTGGAGGGTCGCCTATGCGTCAGTCGCGGCGATCGGCGTGCTGTCGATGGTGCTGACGCTGGCGGTGGTCAAAAACACCCCGAACGGTGCCGTCGTCGACGCCAAACCCGTCTCCGTCTCGGAGACGCTGGCCAGCATCAAAACGGTGTGGCTGCGGCCGGGAACCCGACTGGGATTCTTCACGCACATGGGCACCCAGTTCTCCGTCACAGTGTTCGCGCTCATGTGGGGTGTTCCGTACCTCACGGTGGCCCAAGGCCTTTCGGCTGGCGCCGCCGGCACTCTGCTGACGATCTCGGTGGCTGCCGCCATCTCAGCCGGTGTGGTCATCGGCATTTTCACCGGTCGTCATCCGCACCGGAGATCCCGGCTGGTGCTGGCGATCATCGGCAGCAACGCCCTGGTGTGGACGGTGGTGCTGGCCCTGCCGGGCCAGGCCCCGCTGTGGCTGTTGGTCGTGCTGATCGTCGTGATCTCAGTCGGAGGCCCAGGGTCGATGGTCGGCTTCGATTTCGCGCGAACCTTCAACACCAGCGCGACTCTCGGCACCGCGCAGGGCATGGTCAACATGGGCGGCTTCGTCGCGTCGCTGCTTGTCATGCAGGCGATGGGCCTGATCCTCGATGCGACAGGCCAGTTTTCATTCGACTCGTTCCGGGTGGCCTGGACCGTTCAATACGCGATCTGGACGCTCGCGGTGCTCGGCATCTTGATCACCCGCCGCAAGACACGCAGGCTGATGAAACTGGAGCAGGAGAGGATGCTGCTGGAGGGCTTCGACGCTGCGCCTGCGGGCCGCTAGTCCTACCGGTTGCGCGCCGACTCGCGGCGATTGGCCTTCTTGATGGCCGAGACGAGTTCGCCCTTGGTCATCGTCGTGCGGCCCGAAATATCCAGCCGCCGAGCGACTTCCAGAAGGTGCTTCTTTGACGCGTTGGCGTCGACCCCTTCAGCAGATGTTCCCGTTGGGTTGGGCCCACCACTGCGCGCCCGGGAATCTGATGGCCCCTTCTCGGACTTGGGCTCCCAGTGATCGCCGACCTTTTCGAAGCTGTGCTTGAGCGCGTCGTAGGCGACCCGGTGTGCGCGTTCCCCTTCGCCGTATTGCTCAGCCGCCGAGTCATGCACCTTGGCGAAGGTGCGCTGCGCCTTGGCGGGCGACTTCTGCAGTGTGCTCGGTAGCTCGCTCTTCTTGGCCCCGCCGCCCTTCGTCGTCTTCGGCATCGTGGTACTCCTTCATCCGAGTGAGCACATCGGCGGCCGTCGAAGCCGCGCATCTTGTTGCACGCGTGCCGCTTTCTTGACCCCGCCGTGCACCTGGTGCGCAACTCCGCACGGCCGCTACAAGCGGGCGTACCCGAACACGATGCCGCTAAACGCGCTACGCGACGGGGCCGCCGGCGTCCAGGCTCTTCGCGAGGGCTTCGGCCGCATGCCGGTGGCCGAGCAGTTCATAACCGACCACGGTCACCATCGGCGCCAGCGTGACCACCAGAAGACAGTTGGCCATCGAGATGCCCGCCGCGGCCAGCCAAACCGCCGCGCCAAGCACCACCGCGGTCAACGCCACGAGCAGCGCGTGGAACGCGTCCACTGTCCGCACCATCAGGATGTAGAGCACATAGGTGGACAGGATGTAGGCCCCAACCGGAAGGGCCACCGACAGGACCGTTCCGACTGAAGCCAGCTTGGAATGGTGCTCGATGTAGTAGGCGGCGACGTGCAGGCCAGCGCCGGTGGCCACGATGGCTCCGAACAGCACGATGTGGAAGTAACCGAACCAGAACGACCGCTCACGATGCGCGTGCAGAAGATCGGCCTGTGGGACCACGAAATACGTCCACCACATTCCGAAGGTGAGCCCGATACCGGCCACCGCCACGAAGACGGCATCGAACGTCCAGCCTTGCGCGCCGACCACCGCCGACAACGATGCCACCGTGCCGACCACGCCCTCGCCCAACGCGATGATCGCCAGCAGGCCATATCGTTCGGTGATGTGATGGGCGTGCCACGGCGTGCCGCCCTTGCGGGTTTCGGCCAGCACAGGACCCAGCGTCTCCACGCCGACCAAGGCCACCACGACCGCAAAGGTCACCGCGACCGACGTGTCCAGGAAGATGCTGGCAACCCAGCCGGCTTGGGCGACGGTGACCGCGATGACGTAGGTGAGGCATGCCGAGCGGTGCTCCGGATCTTGTTTCGCGGCGCGCAACCATTGGCCCACCAATGCGATTCGCATCACCACATACCCGGCCACCATGACGCGGTTGTCCACGTGTTCGCCATGCTCCACCGACGCGTACATCTGCGGGAAACCGAGCGCCATGACGATGACGCCGACCATCTGCAGCATGGTCATCAATCGGTAGACCCAGTCGTCGGTGTCGTATGCCGATGCGAACCAGGTGAAATTGATCCACGCCCAGCAGACAGCGAATGTCGCGAATGAGAAGCAGAGCAGACCCACCCAGACATGGTTTTCGGCGAGCATGTGCGCGAACTCGTTGGCCGCGATGCCGAAGGCGACGACGAACGTCAAGTCGAACAGCAGTTCCAGCGGGGTCGCAACCCGATGCTCTTCGTGCGGATCGCGGCCGGACATCCGGCGAACGCGATGCGCAACAACCCTTTGCAACGGCTGCGGTTCAACGTCACTCATTGGCCCACCTTCTCCAAGTTCACCGCTACATTTCACCCCATGACGGGTGCGAAGGAGTTGGTGGTCGGCGCGAGCGGCTTTGTTGGCTCCCACGTCACACGCCAACTGGTGGCGCGCGGCGACGCCGTGCGGGTGTTGATCCGCCGGACCAGCTCCACGAAGGCCATCGACGACCTCGACGTCGAATACCACTACGGGGACATCTTCGACGACGACGCCCTGCGCGCCGCCATGGCAGGCGTCGAGGACGTCTTCTACTGCGTCGTCGACACGCGGGCGTGGTTGTGTGACCCGGCGCGTACATCCGCTCGCGGGTCGAGGCGGAGAAGGGCCGAGCGCGAGCTGGGTTGGCAGCCAAAGCCAATACACAACTCGATCCGCCGGGCGGCGACGTTCTTTCGCGACAACAGGGGCCACACGCCGTCCTGACGCGCGGGCGTCATGAGAGAAACAGGTAGTGGACTACGCGTGCCTGCACGTGCCCGCAGTTCGACGATCGAGGCGTGTCCGAACAGTTCTCGCTGAACCTGCTGGGTAAGTTCGCCGTTTATCACGGTGATCGGCCCGTCGAGCTGCCGCCGGCCTGCCAACGGTTGGTCGCGCTGGTGGCGCTGAAGCGCCGCCCGGTCCACCGCCTGTGGGTCTGCGCGATGCTGTGGCCGCATGCGCCGACGCGCAGGGCCGTCGCGAGCCTTCGGTCCGCGATGTGGCGCCTGCGGCCGATCGGGGCCGATCCGCTGCTGGTGGTGGATCCGCAGTATGTCGCTTTGGCGCCAGAGGTCACGGTGGACTGGCATGACGCGGTCGATCTGATCGAGCAGCTGCTCGACGACGACCAACCGGCCGGCGCGGATCCGACCCTCGTAGCCGACCTGCTTCCGCTGCTGCGAGCCGGCGATCTGCTCGACCGTTGGGCCGAGCAATGGCTTTCCGACGAGCGCGATCGGTACCACGCGAGGCGGATGGCCGCCCTCGATGTTCTCGGCCGCGGCGCCGACAAACAGGTAGCTTCCTACGCGTGTAGCGCTCTGCGCTCGACACATACGCTTCGTTCCGTCAGAGCAGCAAAGAACGACTCGAGCGAACCATGAACGCCTTGATGATGATCTGCATGTCGATCGGTACACCGCTTGCCGCCCTGGGCCTGTACGAGCTACAAGCGCGGCTCGAGCGGTGGGACTACGACCGTCACGCCGAGGACTGACCGTCCTCGTCGGCCCGCTTGGCGGCGTCCTACCGTGATGAGGTGGACGAACTCTCTGATGACGTTGTCGATTTCCTGTCCGAAGGCACCCGCACCGGAATGTTGGGTTATCTGGCATCCGACGGCAGGCCGCTGGTGGCGCCCGTCTGGTTCGTCGTCGACGGCGGCGAACTAGCGTTCAACACCGGCAAGAACACCGCTAAAGGACGTGCGCTGGCCCGCGATCCTCGCGTGGTGATGTGCGTGGACGACCCACGGCCGCCGTTCTCGTTCGTTCAGGTCCAGGGCATCGCGTCGATCAGTGAGGATCCCGAAGACCTGCTCGACATCGCCACCCGGACCGGAGGGCGCTATATGGGGGCTGATCGGGCCGAGGAATTCGGACGGCGAAACGGAGTACCCGGCGAGCTCGTGGTTCGCATCAGGCCGACGAAGATACGCAAGGCGTTTGACCTGGCGAACTGACCCGGCTAATCGGGCAGGGTCACGGCACGCGATGCGCGCTCGATCCGCCCACCGAAGCCACGGCCATAGCGCGCTAGCAGCGGCAGTACGCGCATCGACTGATTGCGCGCGAAAATGCCCCATCGCGATGCGGGAAGCAGCGTGGACATCCCGTCGGTGGCCAGCGCCTGATTGCGCTGCACGTTGGCCCGAAAGCCGCGTTCCCACAACGCAAATGCGGTCGGCAGGTCGATAGCCGTGGCGATGTGGTGCGCGAGAAGGTAGCCGCCGATCAGGGCCAGCGAGGTACCCTGACCCGACATCGGCGACGGGCCGTACGCGGCATCGCCGAGCAGTGCCACCCGACCCGCTGACCAGCTCGGCATCCGCACCTGGCTCATCTCGTCAAAGTAGAAGTCGTACGCGTCGGGCATCGCCTCGAGCAATCGCCCGGTCTCCCAACCCATCCCGACAAAGCGCCGCCGCAACAGCTGTTGCTGGGCGGCCGGATCGGCGAAGTCGATGGCGAGCGGGCCGCTGCGGAACAGCAGCACCACCTTCGCACGCTCGTTGCCGCGCACCGAGAACATCGCCGCGGCACGTCCAGGTTCGTTGTAGAGCACCGCCCTGTCACGCAATCCGAGCAGATTGTCAACGGTGAAGATGGACAGGTACGCGCCCAGATGATGGGTGAACCGCCGCTCCGGACCGAACACCAGCTCGCGGACCGCCGAGTGATGACCGTCCGCGCCGACGACCACGTCGACCTCCCGCGACGGGCCATGCTCGAACTCGATCCCGACGGCCCCTCCAGCATGAGGAACGACCGCGCGCACCGTGTCGCCGAAGACCACTTCGGCGTCATCGGCGATGGCCCCAAACAGGGTGCGCACCAAGTCGTCTCGCATGATCTCGACTTCGCGATCACCGCGTGCTTCGTGCAGTGGTCGCAACGCCACGTCGTAGGTGCGCCGGCCATCGCGCCGCACGGCAGACAGGGTCATGATCCTGGTGCGGGCCTCGCGCACCGCGGTGTCGAGTCCCATTCGTTCAATGACGCCGAGAGCCGTGCCGCGGATGTCGACGGCGTGCCCGCCCACCCTCAGCTCGGGCATCCGCTCGATGAGGATCGCCCGGTGACCCCGCCGCGCCAGCCAGTACGCCAAAGTCGGACCGGCGATGCCCGCACCGGAGATCAGGATCGTCAGCGGGCGTTGCACAGTGCCAAGATACGAGGATGAGCTCGTCGTCGGAGTCCCACGCCGTGGGGGTAGTGCTGGCCGCCGGCCTCGGCACCCGCGTCGGCGCCGACGGCAACAAGGCTTACCTGCCGCTGGCCGGGCGCAGCATGGTGTCGTGGTCGCTTGACGCCGTGACGCACACGCCGGGCATCACCCGGACGGTACTGGTATTCAGGCGGGGTGAGCGCGCGCTCGCCGAAGACACGGTGCAGCGAGAGCTTGGGGCCGCGAACGTGGAGTTCGTCGAGGGCGGCGACACCCGGCACGCATCGGAGTTCAATGTGCTGAGCTATCTCGCGGCCGACATCGAGGCGGGCGCGGTTGACGTCGTCCTGATTCACGACGCCGCGCGGCCGATTGCCGGTCCCGAGATGTTCGTCACCGCGCTGTCCGTCGCCCGCGCATTCGGCGGCGCACTGCCCGCGGTGACCGTTCCGGATGTGGTGACGACAGGGGCCGGCGGTCTCGAGTCGTTGAGCGGTATGGGCAGGCTGGTTCGCGTCCAGACACCGCAGGCATTTCGCGCGTTGCCGCTGCTGCGGGCATACCAGGCCGCGAATCGAGAAGGGTTCGAAGGCACAGACACGTCGTCGTGCATCGAAACGTTCGGCGACGTCGACGTCCGCACTTTCGACGGTGAGGAAAGCAACCTCAAGGTGACCTACGCCCGCGACATCGCCGTGGCCGAGGCCCTCCTCACGAATCGCCCGCGGGCCGGTGCGCGATGATCGCCTCGACGAACGCGGCGTCGCGGGGAAGTTCGGCGACGAACGCACTCGAATCGCCGTCCACCACCGTTATCGGCGCACTTGTTCCGATAGCTTCCTCGAGCTCGTCGAATTCGTCGGAGCAGCGCTGGGCGAGCAATCGAGCGAGTTGATCGGTCGCGAAACCGCGCGGGTACTGCACGACCTGCAGTACGGACCGGTCCAGGGTGCGGGTCACCGAACCGTGCACATCGACGGATTTTACGCTGTCAGTCAGAGGTAGCGCAGGCATCACCACGATGCTGCCGTTACGCAGCGCTGCGATCACGCGGCCGAACAAGTCGGCCGAAGCCAGTGGCCGGCGGACATCGTGGACGATCACGTGCTGCGGCGAAATTCCCTCGCGCTCAAAGTATTCCAACCCCGCCGTCAGACATTGTGCCCGCGCGCCGGGATCGGCGGCCACCGCGACAGCTGCGGAAAGGCCATGGGCGGCAAGACTTTCGCGTACCTCGCCGAGAAGCGGTTTAGCCGTGGCGACGACGACGGCACCCGGCTGGGCCGCACCGAGCATCGTGCGCAGAACGCGGACGAGCGGGGCCTCCCCCGCCAACGGTGTCAGAGCGGCCGCCGCGCTGCCCGCGACCGTCAGCGGCACGATCGCGCCCACGATTGACGGCACCGCCACGGCGCCGACGCTACACGGGGTCAAATGACGAGATGAGCCAGGTGCCGTCGATCTTGGTCAGGCTGACCTTGACGCTGCTGACCGCTAAGAACTCCACGAACCGGGGAACCTTAAGTCCGGCCATTCGGTCACGGCTCCAGGCGACCAGCTCCTCGACGCGGCCGAGGCCGAACGGATCGGGCTGGTGGATCGGGTGTTGCCACGAGAGTCCTTCGACCAGGACTGGCGCGCCATCGCACGGTCGCTGGCGACCCGTCCAGCCGGCGAGATCAAGCAAGTGAAGAAAGGGGTGCCGTGATCCTCGCCGACTGGCCAGTTGTTACACGCGAAATCGCTTGATGCGTAACATAACTGGCCATTCGGCGCCAGGTAACCGGCCGTCGCGCAATACAGCGGCGCTCAT
>DATFCF010000413.1:0-5070 GCA_035253445.1 Mycobacterium sp. | reverse complement strand
AGCTTGTAGGTCTGGTTGCCGATGACCAGCGTATGGCCGGCATTGTGGCCGCCCTGGAAGCGCACCACGACCTCGGCGCGCTCGCTCAGCCAGTCCACGATCTTGCCTTTGCCCTCGTCGCCCCACTGGGCGCCGATCACTGCCACGTTGGCCATTTCGAATTCCTAAGGGAGCGATTGCCTGAACATGCGAACGCCTCCGCGGCGGGGCCGGGAGGCGTGAGCTTGCTTAGCATGTACGGCCGGGCGGGCGAAGGGGATAAAGGCCGCAGGAACGTGCGCCCGACGTGCGACGTTAGGCACACATGGTTACCGTTCGTTTCCTGATCGTCGCCGCCTGCATGGCCCTGACGGCCTGCAGCTCCGGGTCGCCTCTCGAACGAGTGCAACAGCCTGGGCAAGCATCCGCGAGCGGCCTCGAATTGCCGCCGGCGGATGCCCTGGAGCGTCCTACGCCGCAGACCGCGAGCCTTCCGGCGCGCTGACTGCCCGAGCGGCTACTGCTGCATCTCCTTCTTGTCGCCGTCGGGACTCTCGGCGGTCGACGGGTTTTGCGTGCCCTGGAGGATGGTCGACGACTGCGGCCCGATCAGCAGCAGGACCGGCTTGCCGGTCTTGTCGGTCGCGCTCACCGCGTAGGTGGTCGGCAGGATGGTGATGTCCTTGTAGCCATCCTCGGCGAGCTTCGCGCGAATCTGTTCCGTCAGTGCGGCGTTGTCGTTGCTCTCGGTGGTCGCGGGCACATCCGACGTGTTGGCGATCGCCGGCGCTGCGCCCGCGACGACAAGCATCGCGAGCGCGGAGGTGATGAACAGGCGGGCCATGGGCTGGCTCCTCGTCACAAAGGGAAGGGGCTATTGCTGGATGATCTGGTCGTTGCTGGTACCCGGCACTTGGGCCTGCGACGGGTCCTTGTCCGGTACCTTCATCATCGTCATGGAGTGCGGCCCAATCATCATCACGACCTTGTTGCCGTCCTTGTCCTTGGCGCTGACGATGTAGGAGCCGGCCGCGATCTTGACGTCGGAAAAGCCGTCCGCGGCCAGCTTCTCGCGTAGCTTCTGCGGTCCGTGCTCTATTTCCTGGTCGGACATGCCTTTGTTGTTCTGGTCGTTTTGCGTCGGCGCCTGGGCCCAGGCCACGCCGGACAGCAGCGCGAGCGAGGCACAAGCGGGAACTATGAGTCTCCGAACCATTGGGGTCTCCTCGGGTTGCCGAGTGCTCGTTTACGGAACGGCCCAGAAGGCGTCGTGTTCCGGGCCAAAAAGGCGTCAAAAGCGCGTTCAACCCTGCGTGAATGTGAACGAAATCACCGAAACCGGGGCAGCGACCGTACAGACTTTATGCACACGGCCGGTCATGATCGGCCTCAAGGGGGAGCCTCAACACATCATGTCTACCGTCTCGCGTGTCGCACTGCTGGGTTTGGCGCTGGCCTTTGCCGCCGGCGCCGTCGATGCTGCCGCGCAGGGGATGGGCAGCGGCCCGATCCAGACCCTGCCGTGGGCCGCCAAGGCGCGGTCGAAGCCCAACAAGGACATCCCGAAGGGCGCCGAAGCCGACGTCCAGCCGACCGAGCAGCTCCGCGCCGACCCGATCACTGGTGCCGGCCCGGTCACCACTCAGCCGAAGAACTAGGGCCAACGCGCGAGATTTGCAGGGCGATCGACAAAGGTTGGTGTCAGAGCGGCACCGCCTCGCCGTCGATCAGCGCGTGGGTGCAGCCGAGCCGCTTGGCTTCCTTGCGGGCGTCGCCCGCTGCCGTGACCGCCCGCACCACGGCGTAGCCCCTGGCTTGCCAGGGCGCGGCATCGGCCCAGCCGGTGCCTGTGGGTAGATAGAGGCGCGGGCGCAGCTGCGTGGGTTCGGACGCGGCCAACACGGCGTCCATGTAGAGGGTGAACCCGGTGGCCGGCTCGCTGACGCCGTCCTCGGGATAACCGGCCGAGTAGCGGCCGCCGCGCACCAGTTCCTGCCGGCCCTCCAACGCGAACACTGAGAAAGAAACGCCGGTCTGGTATTCGAGGCCGCGATAGTCGACCGCGTCCAGGGTGAGCGGCAGCTCCGGCTCTGCCGCGGCAACCAGCGCCACCACCTCCGCCAGCCGTGCCGCCTCTGCCGCCGCGGCGGCCGGCAGCTTCAGCTTCTTGAGCTGGGCGATCGCCTTGTCGGCCGGGCCGGCGGCGCGCAGCAAGGCGATGAACAGGTCGGCCGCCTTCTTGCCGTCGCCCCTGTCGCCAACCAGCGCCTTGGCGATCGCCGCCTCGTCCTTGCGGTCGAGCGCGCGCCGCAGCAGGCGCACCGGCTCGGCCTCGAGCTTCAGCCCGGCGACCACGGCGGCGACCAGCGTCGGCAAGTTGAGGTCGACCGTCAGGTTGGCGACGCCGATCGCGCGCAGGGCGTCGACCGCCAGCAGCACGGCCTCGGCATCGGCCTCCGCTGTGTCGACGCCCAGCAGCTCGCAACCGACCTGCGCGAACTGGCGCTCGGGCTTCAGCGCATTGCCGCGCACGCGGATCACGTTGCCGCCGTAGGAGAGACGCAGCGGCCGCGGCTCGTGCTTCAACCGCGTCACGGCGATGCGGGCGACCTGCACCGTCATGTCGGGCCGCACGCCCATCATCCGCTGCGACACCGGATCCATCAGCCGGAAGGTCTGGGAGGCGAGCGCCGCGCCCGGGCCGCCGAGCAGCGATTCCTCGAACTCGACCATCGGCGGCTTCACCCGGTCGTAGCCGAAGGCGGCAAATCGCTTGATGGCGATGTCGATGGCGTCGGCCTCGCGCGCGGCGTCGGGCGGCAGGAGGTCGGCCAGACCGGCGGGCAGCAGGCCGCGATGATCGTTGTCGTTCGAGCTCATGTTCGGTTGATAACCGATTCCGGCGCGAAGCGGGACCGAAGATATGCGTCAGTGGTGATGGTGCCGCACTCTCACTGCCGTTGATCGGTGCTATGGAGGAGGTCGCCAGGGGTAAGTAGCAAGAACAAGATGTCATTCCGTGTTGGGCGGTCGGTCGCGGCGCTGGTTGTAGTCGCCGGCTGTGTGAGTTTCGTCGGTGCCACGTGGGCGCAGACGGTTGTCACCGGAACATTCACAAGTGAGGGACCGGGCCCTGTCTACGAGTCGGACAACCCGACTCCGACGGCACCGAGCACCACCTCAGGTTCGATCCAGGCCGTGCTCGCCAATCCGGGCAACCCCAACAGCATGATCATCGGCACGACCAATGGCGGCATCTGGTCGACGACCACCGGCGGGACGAGCTGGACGCCGCTCACCGACAACAAGGCGTCGCTGTCGATCGCCAGCCTCGCGTACAACTCGACCGATTCGTCGGTGATCTATGCCGGCATCGGCCAGACCGACAACGGCCTGGTTGCCAATCAGCGCGGAGCCGCGCGGCTCGGCATCATGGAGAGCGATAACGGCGGGGCGACGTGGAATAGCCTGTCGGTGGCCCAGCTCGGTGCGTTGTCGAGTGCCAACGGCGGCACCGGTCTCAGCGTCGTCGGCGTTGCCGGTTCCACCCAGGGCGGTAGCACGACCATCCTGGCGGCGACCTGGGAACCCTGGAGCGCCGCGGCTTCGACCGGAGTCAACAACTACGGCCTCTATCAGAGCGTCGGCGGTGGGACCTTCACCCTCGTCAACGACGGTACGGGTGTCCTGCCGAAGGGGGCGGCGACCTCGCTGGTGGGGCAGGGGACGATGGCTAATCCCTACTATGTCGCGATCACCGCCGACACAGCAGCCTCCAGCGGTGTCTTCCGCAGCGCCAACGGCGGCGCGACGTGGGAGCGGGTGCTCACACTCGGCACCGTCACGATTACCAACGACGACGGCACCAAAACGCTCGGCCTGGCTGGCCGGCTCGCCGCCGGACCCAACAACTCGGTGGCGGTTGCCGTTTTCAATCCATACGAAAAAGCCAACGGCAATCCGACCGGCGGGACGATGACGTCGCTGGTGCTGTCGCAGACCGGCGCGAGCGGCAGCTGGGTAACAGCCTCCACGGTGCCGCCGGTGATCAACGGCGGGCAAGCTCCCACGAACCTGGCGATCGCGATCGATCCGTCGTCCCCGACCACCGTCTATGTGGCCGGCGACGCCCCCGCGACCGCGCCCTACACACTCCCCGCCTATCGCGTGACCTTCGGCAGTGACGGCTCGACGATGGACCCGATCGCCGACGGTTCGGGTGTCCACGCCGATGCGCGCGTCATCACCTTCGACCAGAACGGGCGCATGCTCGTGTCGAACGACGGCGGCATCTTTGCGCTGACCAACCCCAGCACCGGCACCGGCTCGTGGAGCTCCCTGAACGGCAACCTCCAGCTGCGCGAGGCCTATGCCGTGGCCTACGATGCGGTGAGTCACCGACTGGTCGTGGCCGCCCAGGACAACGGCGTGGCGGTCCAGAATACGCCGGGCGCCCAGGCCGGGACCGAGATCAACGGCGGCGATGGCATCGTGGCCGCGGTGAACGACCGGACCCTGGCGGGCAGCGGCAGGAGCATCGTCTACCACTCGACGCAGAGCTTCGGCGGGCTGACGCGCGACGTGGTCAATGCGGACGGCACCGTGGTGGCCCAGACCAGGTTCGGCAGTCCGACCTCGACCAATCCGATCTGGAACTTCGCGCCGGCCGACTTTGGCGGGGACGACGGAAACCGCGATCCCGACAATCCGCTGCCGGCCGGCGTCAAGGAGCTGCCTTTCTCGAGCAAGCTCATCCTCAACCGGGCCGATCCGTCGAAGATCGCCCTGGGGACCAAGTTCGCCTACGTGACGACCGATGGCCTGATCACCAGCTCGGCGGCACCACTCACCAACGTCGTCGATCTGACGCAGCAGCCGAACGGCCTGCCGGGCGGTGTGACCGCTCTCACCTATGGTGTCTACGGCTACAACGCCACCGTTGATCCCAACGGCGGCACGGCGCTGCTGGTAGGGGCCAACGGCGTCGCAGACGACGATCCCAGCCAGGCAATCGCGCCCAGCCTTTGGTTCAGCGCGACGGCTGGCGCCGGGACGCTGACCCAGCTTTCTGCCTATACGGGCGGCGCTCCG
>DATFCF010000412.1:0-2319 GCA_035253445.1 Mycobacterium sp. | reverse complement strand
GTCGGACAGCTCGATTTCCGCGGCCGCGACGTTCTCCTCCAAATGCGCGACCTTGGAGGTGCCGGGGATCGGAAGCATCACCGGTGACCGCTTCAGCAGCCAGGCCAGCGCCAGCTGTGACGGCGTTGCGTGGTGATCGTCGGCGATGCGCTGCAGCGGGCCGCCGGGACCGGCTAGTGGTCCTGCGGCCAGCGGGAACCATGGAATGAACCCGATGCCCTCCTGGGTCACCTTGTCCAGCAGCGGTTCGGCGGTGCGGGCGGTGATGTTGTACATGTTCTGCACCGACACGATGGTGGCGACCTTTTGCGCGGCCTCGAGCTGCTCGACGGAGACCTCGGAGAGGCCGATGTGGCGGATCTTGCCTTCCTGTTGCAGCGCAACCAGTTCACCGATCTGGTCCTCGGCTGCGAATTTGTTGTCGATGCGGTGCAGCTGGAACAGGTCGATGGTGTCCACGCCGAGGCGGCGCAAGCTCATCTCGCACTCCTGGCGAAGATAGGCGGGGTAGCCGAGGACGGGCCATTCATCCGGGCCGGTGCGCAGCAAGCCGGCTTTTGTCGCGATGACGAGCCCGTCGGCATACGGGTGCAGCGCCTCGCGGATCAGTTCCTCAGAGATGTAGGGGCCATAGGAGTTCGCGGTGTCGATGAAGTTCACGCCGAGGTCGACGGCGCGGCGCAGGACCCGAATGCACTCGTCGCGGTCGGCCGGCGGCCCCCAGACGCCCTTGCCGGTCAGCCGCATGGCCCCAAAGCCCAGGCGGTTGACCGTCAGGCCGCCGCCGATGGTGAAGGTTCCGGATGCTTGAGCGACTCTTTGGGTGGTCATTTTTCCGACCGTACGCCCCCGATGGCAGGGTGGCCTGGTGAAGCTGAGTGAGCTTGCGGCGCTGCCATTGACCTACGCCGACGTGGGCGCCACCGCCGGACCGCTGCCTGCCGGCTACCACCACGTGCAGATGTCGGCCGTCATCGGCCATGGGCGCAGTCGCTTCGTGGCGGCGGCCGAGGCGGGGATGCGGTGGGGCATGCTGCGCGGGGCGGGGCTGAAAGTCGAGTCGACGACGGAGCGCGCGGAGGTCGGTTCGGAGGTGATCGTGCACCTGGGGCCGGTGCGGGCGCCGTGTCGAGTCGTCCATGTCGTCGACGAACCTGATCGGCGCGGGTTTGCGTACGGCACTTTGCCGGGCCACGCCGAATCGGGCGAGGAGCTGTTCCTGGTCCGCTACGACCCAGGTACCGACGAGGTGTATGCGGACGTGACGGCGTTCTCCCGCCACGCGACGTGGTGGAGCCGGCTTGGCTCGCCCGTCACGTCGGTGATCCAGCGGATCGTCACCGGGCGCTATTTGAAAGCGCTGTAGGCCCAGAACGCCCCGTCGACATGCCCAACGCGTAGCCTTGAGCCACCTGGCGAAGCCCAACTATCGGATGGTGAATGTGAACGATCCTGCTGGGGTGCAAGCGACCCACCGTCGCATTGCGGCGCTTGTGCAGGATCTGTACGGCCGCCCCGACACCGACTCGGAGACCGTGATCGCCGAGCTGGCGGAAAATGCGGCCGCCGAAGTGCCGGGTGCCCTATACGCCGGGATCACCGTCACGCGTAACAGAAAGCACATCGATACCCCTGCCGCGACGCACAAATGGCCGATCCTGCTTGACGAGATTCAGCAGCGTCACCGCGAAGGTCCGTGTCTGACAGCGGCGTGGGAGGAAAAAACGGTCCACGTCGCCGACCTCGAGGCCGATCCGCGGTTCCCGCAGTACCGTCGGGATGTGTTGGAGCGGACCCCAATTCGCGCCATCATGGCATTTCAGTTGTTCATCGCGGGCGAGACGATGGGCGCGCTGAACGTCTATGCCGAGCAACCCCACGCGTTCGGGCCGGAATCGAAGGTGATCGGGCTGATCTTTGCCGCGCATTCGTCGGTGGCGTGGAATACCGCGCGGCGCGACGAGCAGTACAAACGGGCACTGGCCAGTCGTGACACCATCGGTCAGGCCAAGGGCATGATCATGGAGCGCTACGGCGTCGACGCTGTTCAAGCGTTCGAGCTATTGCGCAAGCTGTCCCAGGACTCCAACGTGCCGCTGATCCAGATCGCTACCGAACTAGTCGCGAAGGCTGGCTCGAAGCGTTAGGCGGCCCACCCAGCGCGTAGGTGATCGCGTCGTCGAGGGCGAATTCGCAGCCCTTCTGCCGCGCCGACTCGAATTCGTCGGCGTCTAGGCCATCCCTGGCGCGGCGGTCGCACTCGAGGTGGAAGCCGAGCAGGTGCGGCAACACGATCGTCGAGGCTCCGACCGCCCTGCC
>DATFCF010000411.1:0-4926 GCA_035253445.1 Mycobacterium sp. | reverse complement strand
CAGGTGATAGGCGGCCAGGATCTCCTCGTCGGTGGCGGCCAGGAACCGGCCCTTGGACTGCTGCTGGGCCTCGACTGCGGACGTCCACGACGCCGGCGAGCCGATCCGGATCGCGGTGGCGATGGTCTCGGGCTCGCTGACCGGTTCGCCCAGCACCAGCGGCGCGGCGCCGGCGGCCTGGGTCCCCAGCATCCGGGGCAGCCGGTCGGTCAGGCCGTCACGGTGGTATTCCGTGTAGCCCTTCCAGTACGCGGTGATGTTGCCGGCATTGCCGACGGGCAGGGCATGTACGTCGGGTGCGGTGCCCAGAACGTCGACGATCTCGAACGCCGCGGTCTTCTGTCCTTCGATGCGGTATGGGTTGACCGAGTTGACCAATGAGACGGTCGGGAAGTCGGCGGTGATCTTGCGGACCAGTTCCAGGCAGTCGTCGAAGTTACCGTCGATCTGAATGATCTTCGCGCCGTGCATGACCGCTTGCGCGAGCTTGCCCATCGCGATCTTGCCCTGCGGGATCAGCACCGCGCAGGTGATTCCTGCCCGTGCGGCGTATGCCGCGGCCGATGCCGAGGTGTTGCCGGTCGACGCGCACAGCACCGCCTGCTGGCCATGGGCCACTGCCTCGGTGACGGCCATCGTCATCCCGCGGTCCTTGAACGAACCGGTCGGATTGAGGCCCTCGACCTTGAGATGCACTGTGCAGCCGGTGTATTCGGACAGCCGCGGTGCCGGCACCAGCGGAGTGCCGCCCTCGAGCAGGGTGATGGGTGTCCAGGTGTCCTCGACGGGAAGCCGATCGCGGTACGCAGCGATCAGCCCGGGCCAGGCCTGGTGAACGGCAGTGCGGGAGGCGCTCATTCGCTCGTTCCCTCCATGCGAAGCACGCTGTTGATGCTCTGCACGACGTCGAGGTCGGCGAGTGCGGCGACGGTCTCCGACAATGCGGCGTCGGTGGCCTGATGGGTGACGACGACGATGCGGGCGCCGCAGCGCTGGCCACCCTCGTCGACCATGCCCTCCTGCCGTACCTCGGCGATGCTGACCTCACGCTTGCCGAATTCCGCTGCGACAGAGGACAGTACGCCCGGGCGGTCGGCGACGTTCATATTGACGTAGTAGCGGGTGGGGATGAACCCGATCGGCGAGATGGGCAGTTTGGCGTATTTGGACTCGCGCGGGCCACGGCCGCCCTGCACGCGGTTGCGCGCGGCCATCACCAGATCGCCCATTACCGCCGACGCGGTCGGTGCGCCGCCGGCGCCCTGACCGTAGAACATCAGCCGGCCCGCTGCCTCGGCCTCAACGACGACAGCGTTGAACGCACCGTTGACCGCGGCCAACGGATGGTCCAGCGGCACCAGGGCCGGGTAGACACGAGCCGAAACCCGTTCCTGTCCCTCGTCGTTGGTGAGCCGCTCGCAGATGGCCAGCAGCTTGATCGTGCAGCCCAGTGCGCGGGCCGACGCGAAGTCCGATGAGGTGACCGTGGTGATGCCTTCGCGATAGACATCGTCGGCGGTGACGCGGGTGTGGAAGGCGATCGAGGCGAGGATCGCGGCCTTGGCCGCGGCGTCGTAACCCTCGACGTCGGCGGTGGGATCCGCCTCCGCGTAACCCAGCGCGCTGGCATCGGCCAGGGCCGAAGTGTAGTCGGCGCCGGTGCTGTCCATCTCCGAGAGGATGTAGTTGGTGGTGCCGTTGACGATTCCGGCGACGCGCAGCACCGTGTCACCCGCCAGCGACTGGGTCAGCGGCCGGATCACGGGGATGGCGCCGGCCACCGCGGCCTCGAAGTAGAGGTCGACGTGGGCGTGTTCGGCGGCCTGTGCCAGTTCGCCGGTGGACACGGCCATCAGTGCTTTGTTGGCGGTGACGACGGACTTGCCCTGTTCGAGGGCCGAAAGAATGGCCTTGCGGGCGGGCTCGACCGGTCCCATCAGCTCGACGACGATGTCGACGTCGTCCCGGGACACCAGCTCCTCGATGTTGTCGGTGAGCAACTCGATCGGCACGCCGCGGTCGTCGGCGACTCGCCGCACCCCGATGCCGCGCAGCACCAGCGGGGCGCCGATGCGGGCCGTCAGGTCGCCAGCGCTCTCCTCGATGATGCGGACCACCTGGCTGCCGACGTTGCCGAGCCCCAATACCGCTACGCCGATGGGCTTCTCAGCTGTGCTCATGGATTACCTCACTTCCAGACTCAGTAGATCGTCGACCGTCTCCCGGCGCAGGATCAGGCGGGCCCGCCCGTTGCGCACAGCCACCACGGCGGGGCGGCCGATCAGGTTGTAACGGCTCGACATGGAGTAGCAGTACGCACCGGTCGCCGCGACGCCCAACAGGTCACCGGGCTTGACATCGTCGGGCACCCACGCGTCACGAACCACGATATCGCCGCTCTCGCAATGCTTTCCGACGATACGACCGAGAGTGGGCGCCGCATCGCTGCTGCGGGAAATCAGGCGGGCGTCGTACTCGGCGCCGTACAGCGACGTGCGGATGTTGTCGCTCATGCCGCCGTCGACACTGACGTAGCGGCGGTGCGCGGTGGGGCTGACGGCGACGTCCTTGACGGTGCCCACCTGGTACAGCGTGATGGTGCCGGGGCCGGCGATAGCGCGGCCGGGCTCGACGACCAGGCGGGGTGCCGGCAGTCCAACCGCGGCGGACTCGTGCCGGACGATCGCGCCGAGCTTGCCGGCCAGATCCTCTACCGGCGGCGGATCGTCGTGCGGCAGATAGGAAATGCCAAGGCCGCCACCGAGGTCGACGGTGGCGATCTGGCTCGTCTTGTCGACGCCGAACTCGGTGACCACCTCGCGCAGCAGGCCGATCACCCGGTGGGCAGCGATCTCGAAGCCGGCGACGTCGAAGATCTGCGACCCGATGTGGCTGTGCAGGCCGACCAGACGCAGGTGATCGGCGGCGAATACGCGGCGCACCGCGTCCATCGCGGCGCCACTGGCCAGCGACAGGCCGAACTTCTGGTCCTCGTGTGCGGTGGAGATGAATTCGTGGGTGTGCGCCTCGACGCCGACGGTCACCCGGACGAGCACGTCCTGCACCACACCGGCGGCACCGGCGATCTCGTCGAGGCGTTCGATCTCTGTCATCGAGTCGAGCACGACGTGGCCCACGCCGGCCTTCACCGCCATGGTCAGTTCGTCGACGGATTTGTTGTTGCCGTGCAACGCGATTCGCTCAGCCGGAAAGCCGGCGTGCAGCGCGACGGCGAGTTCACCGCCGCTCGCCACATCCAGCGCGAGACCTTCTTCGTCGACCCAGCGCGCGACCTCGGTGCACAGGAACGCTTTCGCGGCGTAGCGCACGTAGTCGCCGCCACCGAAGGCCGCGGCGATCTCGCGGCAGCGTGACCGGAAGTCGTCCTCGTCAATGACGAAGACCGGGGTGCCGAATTCGGCGGCGATGTCGGTGACGGGCACTCCCCCGATCGATACCACGCCGTTGTCGCCGCGAACGGTGCTGCGCGGCCAGACATTCGGAGCGAGCGTGAGCACCTCGGCCGCGGACTGCGGCCGGGGCGGCGCACCGGGGTGGTGGACCTCTTCGGCGTGCCGGGGACCTGCGGGATGCGCCATCACATCCGCTCCGGTGCGGTGACGCCGAGGATGCCCAGGCCGTTCGCGATGACCTGGCGGGTGGCCTGGCACAGCGCCAGCCGCGCGGCGTGCAGGTCGTTGGGCGCTTCGTCGCCCTGCGGCAGTACCCGGCAGGAGTCGTAGAAGCGGTGATAGTCGCCGGCCAGGTCTTCGAGGTAGCGACAGACGCGGTGCGGTTCGCGAAGGGCCGCAGCGGTTTTGAGAACGCGCGGGAACTCGCCGACATTGCGGATCAGCGTGCCCTCCTTCTCATGCGTGAGCAGTTCGAGATGATCGGTGGCCGGTGTGACGCCGAGTTCGGCGGCATTGCGCGCCAGCGCCGACAGCCGCGCGTGCGCGTATTGCACGTAGTAGACGGGATTTTCGTTGGACGCCGACGACCAGAGCGCGAGGTCGATGTCGATGGGTGTGTCGACCGAGGAGCGGATCAGGGAGTACCGGGCGGCGTCGACACCGATGGCCTCGACGAGATCGTCGAGGGTGATGACGGTGCCGGCGCGCTTACTCATCCGCACCGGCACTCCGTCGCGGACCAGGTTGACCATCTGCCCGATGAGCACCTCGACGGTGGCGGGGTCCTCACCGAGGGCAGCGGCGATGGCTTTGAGCCGGGAGATGTAGCCGTGATGGTCGGCGCCGAGCATGTAGATGCACAGGTCGAATCCGCGCCCACGCTTGTCGAGGTAGTAGGCGATGTCGGCGGCGACGTATGCGGGGGCGCCGTCGCTCTTGATGACGACGCGATCCTTGTCATCACCAAAGTCGGTGGTGCGCAACCAGACTGCGCCGTCGTTCTCGTAGATGGTGCCGGCCTGGCGAAGCTTGGCAATGGCCTGCTCAACCCTGCCGGAGGTGTGCATCGAGTCTTCGTGGGTGAACACGTCGAAGTCGGTGCCGAAGTCGTGCAGCGACTGCTTGATGTGGGTGAACATCAGGTCGACGCCGATGGCGCGGAACGTCTCGCGCATCTCGTCGTCGGGCAGGCTCAGAGCGCCGGCGTCTTTGGCGAGCACCTGGGCGGCGATGTCGGCGATGTAGTCGCCGGCGTAGCCGTCCTCGGGGGTGGGTTCGCCCTTGGCCGCGGCGATCAACGAGTTGGTGAACCGGTCGATCTGGGCGCCGTGGTCGTTGAAGTAGTACTCGCGAACGACCTCGGCACCCTGCGTGGCCAGCAGCCGGCCGAGCGCGTCGCCGACGGCGGCCCAGCGGGTACCACCGATGTGAATGGGCCCGGTCGGGTTGGCCGAAACGAACTCGAGGTTGACGCTGTGGCCCTTGAACTCCTCGGAGTGGCCGTAGTCGGTGC
>DATFCF010000410.1:0-5952 GCA_035253445.1 Mycobacterium sp. | reverse complement strand
CGGCCGATCGTCGACGATGTTGTAGATCTGCCCACCTCGGCCTTTTTCCACCGCGGCGGCGGTCGCCTTCGCGACATCGTCGATGTGTATCCACGACACGATCCCGCTGCCGGTGACGGCGGGCATCAACCACCACTTCGTCAGCCGGGTGAACAACTCGGTGTGCGGCACACCGGGGCCGTAGAAGGCGCCGTAGCGCAACACGATTCCCTCGGTGTCGCTGTGTTCTCCTGACGTCAGCACGTTCTTCTCCATGCCGCGCAGCGCCGCCAAGACCTCCTCGCCACCGGGGAACGGCGGCCCGGGATACGGGTCGGTCTCGTCCATCAGCGCCGGTCCTGTCGGGCCGTAGCCGTAGGCGAAGATCACCGATTCCGCGACCAGGCGTCGCACACCGGCGCGCTGTGCAGCGGCCACCAGGTTGCTGGCGCCCTGGCTCCACAACTTCTTCGCGGGCTCAAAATCCTTGGTCCGCTTCGGTCCCCATTTCGGCAGCGTGGTCAGCAGGCTCACCACCACCTCGGGCTCGATATCCGCCACCACCTTGTCGATCTGCGCGGCGTCGAAGACATTGGCCACCACCGGCCTGGCGCCCTCCCGCTCGACCTGAGGCGTCTTCGCCGACTGGCTCGTCAGCCCGACGACATCGTGACCGCGGGCATTCAGTTCCCTCAGCAGCGGGATTCCCGGCACACTCGTCGCGCCGGCAACCAATACGCGCATCGCCTAGCGCCCTTCCTTGCCCGCATTGACGCTGACGCGCAACGCCATTGCGAGCAGTGCAGTTGTCACCACCAGACCCGCGGCCTCGAGCCATCCGATCCAATCGCCCGCGCCGTGATGCGGATCGATGAGGTGGCTGAGCGCATGCAGGCCCCAGTGGAGGGTCGCGAACGCAAGCGCGGGCACTCGCCACGACGGCCACTTCGTCGCGGCCAGCATCATCAAGCCGAGCGGCAACTCGAACGTGGCGTTATCGAAGATGTAGTGGTCGTTGCGCACACCGAAGGTGCCGAGGGTCTCGAAGAACGTTCCAGGCGCCAACAACATGAACAGCCCGATCGACACCGAGTACACCCCGAACACCACCAGGGCTACCTCGACAAATCGGGAGCTTGTGCGGATAGGTGTGGTTGCCATACCGTCACGCTAGTTCGTTAATGGCCTCAGGATAGGCACCACTTCTATGGCAATTTCGGGTACCACTTCTGGTCCGGAACTACTCGTCGAGCTGAACCGCGCCCAGTCGGAACCGCTGCACCGCCAGCTCGCCAACGGGCTGCGCGACGCCATCCGAACCGGCCGGCTCGCGCCGCAGACCCGGCTGCCGTCGACCCGGGTACTGGCGGCAGATCTCGGGGTATCCCGCCGGCTCGTGGTCGACGCGTACAGCCAGTTGACGGCCGAGGGCTTCCTGTTCAGCAGGCACGGTTCGGGAACCCGGGTCGCGACGGTCGACGCGGTCAGTGCATCGGAGTACGCCACCGCGGAACCTGCAGGGCGTTTCGACATCGACTTCTCTCCCGGCTCACCGGATCTCGGCAGCTTTCCCCGCCACGCATGGCTACGCGCGCTGCGCCAAGGGTTGGCCGAGATCGAGTCGGAGGCGTTTGGTTACGTTGCACCACAAGGGCTTTCAAATACGCGCGTCGCCGTGGCGGACTACCTGGGGCGCACCCGTGGCGTGCTTGCCGACCCGCAGAACATCGTGTTGTGCTCCGGCGCAACGCAGGCCATCGCCGTGCTCGCCCAGGTGCTGCGGACCAGCGCGACTTCGCTGGCCATGGAGGACCCCGGCTTCTGGTTGCACCGGATGGTGCTGCGGCACAACGGCATCGACCCACTGGCCGTGCCGATCGACGACGATGGTCTGGACGTCGCGGCGTTGGCCGACAGCGGTGCGGGTGCGGTGCTGTCCACCCCGGCCCACCAATCGCCGACGGGCGTGGTGCTCTCGGCTAATCGCCGCACCGCGCTTGTCGAGTGGGCACGTGACGACAACCTGGTCATCGAGGACGACTACGACGCCGAATACCGCTACGACCGTGCACCGCTCGGTGCGCTGCAGGGCATCGCGCCCGACCGGGTGATCTACGTCGGCTCGACGAGTAAGACCCTGGCGCCAGGGCTTCGGATCGGCTGGATGGTGCTACCTCCTCCGCTCGTCGCCGCGGTGACGACGGCCAAGGGCCTTGCCGACACCGGAAGTTCCGTGATGGACCAGCTGGCGTTCGGACAACTGCTGACCGCTGGCGCCTACGACCGGCATCTGCGCCAGATGCGCCGCCGCTACCTGACCCGCCGAAACGCCTTGCTGCGCGCGTTGTCTCGGTATCTGCCGCAGGCCGAGGTGCTCGGCGCGGCGGCGGGCGTGCATCTCACGGTGCGATTCCCCGACGACTATCCGATTGCGGAAGTGGTGCGCCTGGCCGCCCAGAAGCGGGTGCGGGTGGAGCCGCTGGCACCCTGTTACGCCGACCCGGCCGCGGCGCCGCCGGGGCTGATGCTCGGCTACGCCAACCTCACGGAGTCGCAGATCGTGGCGGGAGTCCAGGTGCTGGCTCGAGTCATGTGCCCTAGCTGACAGCCCGCGAACGTTCCGTACCGCTCGAGAAATTGCCGAAATGTCGAGCGGTACAGAACGTTCGCGCTCATGGTGGGTCAGCACGGGCCTGCAATGAAACCGTCGAGCGACAGCGCGGCTGAATACAGGAACTTCGCCATGTTGGCGCCGACTCGCCTAGTACGCGAAAGTCATTGGCGCCCTAGTGGGGCAGGCGCCGGTTGATCAGCAGCGCCGCGAACGCGGCCAGCGCCAGCACCAGCGCGCCGAGCCGCAGCCAGCCCACGCTGGCGTCGCCCTTGATGGTCTCGTAGCCGATCTGCTCCTGCAGGTTGGTGAAGACTTCCTTAAGCTGCTCGAGGCTTTCGGCGGTGTAGGCCTCACCGCCGGACAGGTTGGCGATCTTCTTGAGTCCCTCGATGTCGACGGGCACCGGTACCGGCGGCTGACCGTCCTCCATCTCGACGGTGCCGTCCGGTGTGCCGAACGCCACGGTCGATATCGGCACACCCTGGTCATTGGCGGTGCGGGCCGCGGTGAAGGCGCCTTTGGGGTTGTCGGGGTTGGTCGGCACCGTCTCCTTGCCGTCGGACATCAGCACGATGCGCGCCGGCGGTGGTTCGTCGCCGCCGCCGATGACCGCGCCGACGGTGGCGATGGCCTGCAGCGCCGAGAAGATGCCCTCGCCCGTCGCGGTGCGGTCGGCCAGTTGCAGCTTGTCGATCGCGTTCATCGACGCATCGCGGTTGGTGGTCGGCGACACCAGCACATTGGCGGTGCCTGCGTACGCGATCAACCCGAGGTTGACACCTGGTGTGAGCTGGCCGACGAACTGCTTGGCGGCTTCCTGCGCGGCGGCCAGCCTGCTGGGCGCGACGTCGGTGGCCTTCATCGACTGCGACACATCGATCACCAGCATCACGACTGCGCGGTTACGCGGAATCCGGACGTCATTGGTGGGTCCTGCCATCGCGATCGTGAACAGCACCAGCGACGCCGCCAGCAGAATCGCAGGCAGGTGACGCCAGCGACTGGGCCTCTGGGGGGCCACGCTCTCCAGCAGCTCCATGTTGGCGAACCGCAGCATGCGCCTGCGTCGCGCCAGCTGTACGGCGATGTAGAGCCCGATCAGACCGCCGACAGCGAAGAGGAACAGGAAGAACCAAGCGTGTTCGAATCCCGACAGTGACATCGGGCCGAGCAACGGCAAAGTCATGTGCGCCTTGTCATCTCCATTCGCGGCGCGGACCGCGGTGGCCCGCGCGCATGACACTGGCGGTGGCGGAGGGATTTGAACCCCCGGACGGTTTTAGCCGTCTCTCGCTTTCAAGGCGAGTGCATTAGGCCTCTCTGCCACGCCACCGCCGACAAGCGTACGGGAGCGTGGTGTGGGGGTCCGAAGAGCCGAGCGCTACACGCGGCCGAGCTTTGCCGGTGGTGTCCCGGATTTCAGTGCGACGCTGATCCGCCGGCAGTTCTCCCCCATCGCGGCGATCTGCGGGCGCGACAATCTGCCGAGGAAGTGAGCCCGTACCCCCCGTCCGTACGTCAGCATCGCCTCCCGCACCGCGGCCCTGCCGTCGTCGGTGATGATCGCGAGCACGCCGCGGCCGTCGTCGGGGCTGGCGCCACGGCGCACCAGGCCCTGCATTTCCAACCGGCGGATCTGCCGGGTGACCCGGCTCGGCAGCGACATCAGCCCGTCGGCGAGATCCCCCATGCGCGCCGAGCCGGTCGTGGACTTGTCGAGCATGTCGAGCAGCCGCACATCGTTAAGGGTCAGGTGATGTGCGTCCACCAGCGACCGGTTCAAGGTCGCATACATCCGCAACGCTGAGTCGAGGAAGTTTTGCCACGACCTCTGCTCAGCGATGTCTAACCCGGGCATATCGCTCGCGGTACGCCCGGCAATCATCCCCTCCATCTCGCAATAGTAAATCCTGCAAGCATTGCTGGGGTGGGAATCACCGGACAGTTTTCGCAGGATAGTAGGGTTAATCAGATGCGTGCGATCGTGGCCGGATCCGAAAATCGGCTCATCTGGCAGGACGTCTCCGACATCTCCCCTGGCGACGGCGAAGTGCTCATCAAGGTGAGCGCCGCAGGGGTCAATCGCGCCGATCTACTCCAGGCGGCCGGCAAGTACCCACCGCCGCCCGGCGCCAGCGAAATCCTCGGCCTCGAGGTGTCCGGGACCATCGCAGCGATCGGCAGCGGCGTCAGCCAGTGGTCGGTCGGGCAACCGGCCTGTGCGTTGCTGGCAGGCGGCGGTTATGCGGAGTTCGTCGCGGTCCCCGCCGGACAGGTCATGCCGATACCCGACTCGGTGGGCCTGCACGAGGCCGCCGGTTTGCCCGAGGTGGCGTGCACGGTGTGGTCGAACCTGGTGATGACCGCACACCTGACGGCGGGCCATTTGGTGCTGATCCACGGCGGCGCCAGCGGCATCGGCACACACGCCATTCAGGTGGCGCGCGCTCTCGACAGCCGGGTCGCGGTGACGGCGGGGTCGAAGAACAAGCTGGATTTGTGCGCCGAACTGGGCGCCGAGATCACCATCGGCTACCGCGACGAGGACTTTGTCGAGCGGGTGCGCAGCGAATCCGGGGGCGCGGGCGCCGACGTGATCCTCGACATCATGGGGGCGGCGTACCTCGACCGCAACGTCGACGCGCTCGCCGTCGGCGGCCGGCTGGTCGTCATCGGCATGCAGGGCGGTGTCAAGGCCGAGCTGAACCTTGGCAAGCTCGTCGCCAAACGCGCCGGTGTCATCGGAACGACCCTTCGCGCCCGTCCGGTCAGCGGTCCCGGCAGCAAGAGCGAGGTCGTCGCCGAAGTGGTCGCCAACGTCTGGCCGATGATCGCCGACGCTCGGGTGCGCCCGATCATCGGTGCCGAGTTTCCGATTGAGCAGGCCCGTGCCGCGCACGAACTGCTGTCCTCGGGTGAGGTGTCGGGGAAAGTGCTTCTGCGCGTGTCGGATTAGTGGGCGATCAACACGTCGGCGAGCCGACAGTTCAGCCCAGCGACGCCAGCGCACGGACGAGTTGATCGACTTCCGCCGTCGTCGTGTAGCGCGCCAGTCCCACGGTCACCGCGCCGCCGATGTCATTGACGCCGATGACATCAAGCACACGCGAGCTGGCATTCGAGATGGCCAGGATCCCGTTGTCGGCCAACCGCTGAACCACCCGTTCGGCAGGCACATCGCTGACTGCAAAACTCAGCACCGGGATTCGCGCCTCCGGCCTGCCGATCACCATCACCGCCGACAGCGACCGCAGTGAGATCAGCAGGTAGTCGAACAGTCGACTCATATATGCCGACGCCGATTGCATTGAGACGGAAAGTCTTTCGCGACGCGATCCGCTCGCCGACTCGTCAAGCGA
>DATFCF010000409.1:0-8637 GCA_035253445.1 Mycobacterium sp. | reverse complement strand
ACCGGCTGAAGGACATGTACATCAGCGGCGGCTTCAACGTCTATCCGGCAGAGGTCGAGCAGGTGCTCGCCCGACTCGACGGCGTCGCGGAGTCCGCCGTCATCGGTGTGCCCGACGAGCGGCTCGGCGAGGTCGGCAAGGCGTTCGTGGTGAGAAAGCCCGGCGTGACACTGGACGAACAGACTGTAATCGCCTACACCCGTGAGCATTTGGCGAACTTCAAGGCACCCCGGTCGGTGGAGTTCCTCGATGTGCTGCCGCGCAACCCGGGCGGCAAAGTGGTCAAGCCGCTACTTCGTGAGAGGGCCTGATGGACCTGAGCTTCGACGACACCACACGCGAATTCCAGGCGGAGGTTCGCGAATTCCTTGCGGCGAACAAGGATTCCTTCCCGACGAAGTCCTATGACACCGCAGAGGGCTTCGAGCAACATCGACGTTGGGACAAGGTGCTGTTCGACGCCGGCCTTTCGGTGATCACCTGGCCCGAGAAGTACGGCGGTCGCGATGCCAGCTTGCTGCAATGGGTCGTGTACGAGGAGGAGTACTTCCGCGCCGGTGCACCGGGGCGGGCCAGCGCCAACGGCACGTCGATGCTGGCGCCGACGCTGTTCGCGCACGGCACCTCCGAGCAGCTGGACCGCGTGCTGCCGAAGATGGCCAGCGGCGAGGAGATCTGGGCGCAGGCCTGGTCCGAACCGGAGTCGGGCAGCGACCTGGCGTCGCTGCGGTCGACCGCGACGAGAACCGACGGAGGCTGGCTGCTCAACGGCCAGAAGATCTGGAGTTCGCGAGCTCCATTCGGGGAGAGGGCGTTTGGCCTGTTCCGCTCGGACCCCGAGGCGGAACGGCACCGCGGGCTGACGTACTTCATGTTCGACCTGAAGGCCGACGGCATCACGGTCCGGCCGATCGCGCAGCTCGGCGGCGACACCGGCTTCGGCGAGATCTTCCTCGACGACGTGTTCGTGCCGGACTACGACGTGATCGGCGCGGTGCACGACGGCTGGCGCGCGGCGATGAGCACGTCGAGCAACGAACGCGGCATGTCGCTGCGCAGCCCGGCCCGGTTCTTGGCCCCGGCCGAACGGCTGGTGCAGCATTGGAAAACACTGCAGGCCAATTCCGCTGACATCTTCACCGACCGCGTCGCCGACGCGTGGATCAAAGCCCAGGCGTACCGGCTGCACACGTTCGGGACGGTGACGCGCGTCGCCGCTGGCGGCGAGTTGGGTGCGGAGTCGTCGGTGACCAAGGTGTTCTGGTCGGATCTCGACGTGATGCTGCACCAGACAACATTGGACATGCGGGGCGCCGACGGCGAGCTTGCCGATTCGTGGACCGACGGGCTGCTGTTCGCGCTCGGTGGCCCGATCTATGCCGGTACCAACGAAATTCAGCGCAACATCATCGCTGAGCGCCTGCTGGGGCTGCCGCGGGAGAAGGCAAAGTGAAATTCGATCTAGACGAACAGCAGCGGGACTTCGCGGCCAGTATCGACGCCGCGCTGGCAGCGGCCGATCTGCCGAGCGCGGTTCGTGCCTGGGCCGCGGGCGACACCGCACCCGGCCGCAAGGTGTGGGCGCAGCTGGCCGATCTCGGCGTCACGGCGCTGGCGGTACCGGAGAAGTTCGACGGCATCGAGGCGCATCCGGTCGACCTGGTAGTCGCCGCGGAGCGCCTGGGCCGGTGGTGTGTGCCAGGTCCGGTCACCGAATCCATCGCGGTGGCACCGATTCTGCTGGCCAACGACGAGCGGAGCGCCGCGCTTGCCGCTGGTGAACTGATCGCCACCGTCGCGCTTCCGCCTCAAGTGCCCCGCGCCGTCGATGCCGACTCCGCGGGCCTGGTCCTGGTCGCGGCAGATGGCTCCGTGCGGGACGGCACGCCCGGCGCACAATATGAGTCCGTCGACCCGAGCCGAAAGTTGTTCGACGTCACCGCAACCGGTGAGGCGCAGTCCGCCGATGTCGCGCGCGCCTACGAATTCGGCGTGCTGGCCACCGCCGCGCAACTGGTGGGCGCGAGCCAGGCGATGCTGGACGCCTCGGTCGAATACGCCAAGCAGCGCAGCCAGTTCGGGCGTGTGATCGGGACGTATCAGGCGATCAAACACAAGCTCGCAGACGTGCACATCGCAATCGAACTGGCACGACCCCTCGTATACGGGGCAGCGTTGTCGCTGGCCGACAATTCGAGCGATACCGCACGGGATGTCAGCGCCGCCAAGGTCGCCGCCGCCGATGCTGCCCTGCTGGCGGCGCGTTCGTCGCTGCAGACGCACGGCGCCATCGGTTTCACCCAGGAACACGATCTGTCGCTGTGGCTGCTGCGGGTGCAGGCCCTGCGATCTGCGTGGGGCGATCCGACCGTGCATCGCCGGCGGGTGTTGGAGGCGCTCTGATGACTGAAGAACGGGAACTGCTGCGCGAAACCGTCGCAGCACTGGTCGACAAGCATGCGTCGCCTGCCGCGGTGCGTGAAGCGATGGCGTCAGAGCGAGGCTACGACGAGTCGCTCTGGAAGCTGCTGTGCGAGCAGGTCGGCGCCGCGGCGTTGGTGGTGCCGGAGGAATTGGGCGGTGCAGGCGGTGAACTCGGCGACGCCGCCGTGGTGCTCGAGGAGCTCGGACGGGGTTTGGTCCCGACGCCCCTGCTGGGCAGCACGCTGGCCGAGCTGGCACTGCTGGCGTCCATCCAGTCAGGAGGAGCGCCCGACTCCGAATCATTGGAAGGGCTTGCCGAGGGCACGAAGATCGGCGCCGTGGTGTTCGATGCCGACTACGTGGTCAACGGCGGCATCGCCGACATCGTCATCGCTGCCGACGGCAAGACGCTCACCCGCTGGACCGGCTTCACCGCGCACCCCGTCGAGACCATGGATCTGACGCGGAAGCTGGCGCGGGTCGAGCCGCAGCAGACCGCGGACATCGGCACCGATCCCGGGCTGGCGGACACCGCCGCGATCCTGTTGGCCGCCGAGCAGATCGGCGCCGCCGCGAAGTGCCTCGACCTGACCGTCGAATACACCAAGGACCGTGTGCAGTTCGGCCGCCCGATCGGCAGCTTCCAGGCGCTCAAGCACCGGATGGCCGATCTGTATGTCGCGGTGCAGTCGGCGCGGGCCGTTGTCGACGAGGCGATCGCCGAGCCGTCGGCGACGACGGCGGCGCTGGCCCGGGTCGCTGCGAGTGAGGCGTTCTCCAAGGTCGCGGCGGAGGCCGTGCAGATGCATGGCGGCATCGCGATCACCTGGGAGCACGACATCCAGCTGTACTTCAAGCGCGCGCACGCCAGCGCGCAGTTACTCGGGCCGCCGCGGGAGCATCTGCGCCGGCTCGAATCCGAGTTGTTCTAGCACCTGTTCAGAGGGCGAAAACCTGGCCGTCACGCGCGACGGTCGTCTTGCCCGAGTAGTTCTTTCCGATCGCATCGAGCCATTGCGAGTCCGGCAGATCCGTTGGGCTGTAGTGGCTCAGAATCACGTGCTTGGCGTTGGCCGCCGCGGCGACTTCACCGACCTGCTCTGCCGAGGTGTGCGACTTCACCAGGTAGTTCGGAGGGAATCTGTTGTGGTAGTAGCCGTCGTCGAGGCTGAACTGCGCCTCGTGCACGAGGATATCGGTGTCTTGGGCCAGCGCAATCAGGTTGTCGGACTTGGTGGTGTCGCCCGAAAAGGTCACGGACACACCGGATTTCTTCAGGTCGAAGCGAAAGCCGAATGCCGGGTAGACGTCGTAGTGGGAGACCAGTGTGGCGGTGACGGCCACGTTGTCGTCGGTAACCACCGGGAACGGAGCGGTTTTCGGCGACCTGTTGCGGTAGTCCGATCCCGGTGGCACCGCGATCTCGTTGACCTTGAGCAGGCTCTGAATGTCGTCGATACCCATATCGCGAATGAACATGTTGCTGGTGTAAGCGAATGCCTGCAGCAGTGCGTCGCTGGTGGCGGCGAGTCCCGGTGCGGGGTTCCTGGGGTTGATCGTCGCCGGATCGGCGTTGCCGACCTCGCTCGGCGGCAACCCCCCGGCTGGGCCGGGACCGTAGACCATCACCGGAGCTTTGCCCTTCGAGGCCGTATAACCACCGGAGAGGAAGAAGCTGTAGTAGTCGACGATGTGGTCGGTGTGCAGATGGGTGATGAACATGCTCTTCAGGTCGTCGAATCGCAGCCCCGCGTTGGCGAAGGCGTTCAGAGAGCCCAGGCCGCAGTCGATCTGATAGACGTCGGTGCCGATCTTCAGCGCCGACGAGATTCCGGTCATGTTGGGAACCGGTGGAGGTCCGGCTTGGACGCCGAGGGTGATCAGAGCGTCCTCGGGCAGCGCAGGCGGGGATTCAGGCGATTTCGACGGTGTCGCCGAACTGCACCCCGACGCGCTCAAAACGGCGGCACCGACGGCGGCCGACGATGCCGCCAGGATCGACCTCCTCGAGATGGCGGCCAGTCCCAGCGTGTGATCATGGTTGCATCCCGGGGGGTTCACGTCCGTCAGACTATGCTTTGCTCCGTCCATCGAATGGAGAATCCATGTCGTTGATCGCCTTGGAAGAGCATTACGCGTGGGAACCGGCCAGTGCCGAGAACGTCGTCGGTAACTGGTTGCGGGAGAACAACACCACCGCATACCAGAGGCTGTATGACCGCGGCGAGGTGCGCTTGCAGCAGATGGACGCCGCCGGCATCGACTTCCAGATCATGTCGCTGTTCGATCCGGGCGTGCAGGACGAGACCGATGTGGCGCGCGCCGTTGACCTCGCACGCCGGGCCAACGACGACCTGGCCGAATCCGTCCGCGCAAAGCCTGACAGGTTGGGCGGTTTTGCAACACTGGCGACCCAGGACCCCGACGCTGCGGCAGCCGAATTACGCAGAGCGGTAAGCGAACTGGGCCTCGTCGGTGGACTGATCAACGGCCATTGCCAGGGCCGCTACCTGGACGACGCGGCCTATAGCGCGCTGTTCGAGTGTGCCCAGGAGCTGGATGCGCCGATCTATCTACACCCGACGACGCCGCACCCCGCCGTGATGGACGCCTGGTTCGCACCCTACGTCGGCGATGGTCTGCACCTCGCGTCATGGGGTTTCGCGGCGGAGACCGGCACGCACGCGCTGCGGCTGATCTACTCCGGGCTGTTCGACCGGTTCCCGCGGCTGCAGATGATTCTCGGCCATCTTGGTGAGATGTTGCCGTTCGCCGCCTACCGCGTCGACCGGTACTACGGGTTGGGGGGCGACTCGTCGGCGCATGGTCGCAGGCTCGAGCGTCTGCCGTCGGAGTACCTTCGGACCAACTTCCACGTGACGACCAGCGGGAACTTCTCCCCTCCGGCGTTCGCCTGCACACTCGAGGTGATGGGCGCCGAGCGGGTGATGTTCTCCGTCGACTACCCGATGGATGACAACAAGGCGGGTGCCGAGTTTCTCGCCGCGTACCCGATGGACGAAGCGGTGCGACGGCAGGTCGGCTCGGAGAATGCGCTGCGTCTGTTCGGTGACCGCATTCCGGCCCAGCGCAGACCAACCGTCTAACGTGGCTCGAGTGAGCGACCGCGTTGCGCTTCGTGCCGGCATCCCACCCTTCTATGTGATGGATGTGTGGCTGGCCGCAGCGGAGCGCCAGCGCACGCACGGCGACCTGGTGAATCTGTCGGCGGGCCAGCCGAGCGCGGGCGCACCGGCGGCCGTGCGCGCGGCAGCGGTTGAGGCGCTGAACAACACCGTTCTCGGCTACTCCGTCGCGCTGGGCATTCCGGAACTGCGCACGGCGATCGCCGGCTCGTACGCGGACCGATACGGCATCGCCGTCGACCCCCAGGAGGTGGTGCTCACCACCGGCTCGAGCGGCGGCTTCTTGCTGGCGTTCCTCGCGTGCTTCGACGTCGGCGACCGGGTGGCCATCGCCAGCCCCGGCTATCCCTGCTACCGCAACATCCTGTCGGCGTTGGGTTGCGAAGTCGTCGAGATGCCGTGCGGACCGGACACCCGGTTCCAGCCGACCGTGCAGATGCTCGCGGCGCTCGATCCGCCCATCAAGGGTGTCGTCGTCGCCAGCCCGGCCAACCCCACGGGAACCGTGATCCCGCCCGAGGAACTGGCCGCGATCGCGACATGGTGCGAGGCGTCAGACGTCCGGCTGATCAGCGATGAGGTCTACCACGGGCTGGTGTACGAGGGCGCGCCGGCGACAAGTTGCGCATGGCAGACATCGCGAGATGCCGTTGTGGTCAACAGCTTTTCGAAGTACTTCGCGATGACCGGATGGCGGCTCGGCTGGCTGCTGGTGCCGGGTGGCCTGCTTCGCGCAGTGGACTGCCTGAGCGGCAACTTCACCATCTGCCCGCCGGTGCTGCCGCAGTATGCGGCGGTTGCGGCCTTCACCCCCGAGTCGATCGCCGAAGCCGAAGGGCATTTGCATCATTACGCGGCCAACCGCGATCTGCTGCTCGACGGGCTGCGTCGAATCGGCCTGGACCGGCTCGCCCCCACCGACGGGGCCTTCTACGTGTACGCCGACGTCTCCGACCAGACAGGAGACTCGTTGTCGTTCTGCTCGAAGTTGTTGCACGACACCGGTGTGGCGATCGCACCCGGCATCGACTTCGACACGGTGCGCGGCGGCTCGTTCGTGCGGCTCTCGTTCGCTGGGCCAACGAGCGATATCGAAGAGGCGTTGCGCCGCATCGGATCCTGGCTCCGCTAGCGACGCTGTTCGGCGTACCAGTCCAGGAGCGCGGGGTCATCCACAGCGCTGCTCTCCACCACCCGAGCGGGGTCCCCGCCCTGCAGCAGCTTCTTGATCGGTACTTCGAGCTTCTTGCCGGTGCGGGTGTGCGGAATGCCCGGAGCCTCGAGAATCTCGTCGGGCACGTGCCGCCGCGACACCTCGGCGCGGATGGTGTCGCAGATCCGGTCCTTCAGTTCGTCGGTCAATTGCGCACCGTCGGCCGGCACCACGAAGAGCGGCATCCAGTACTCGCCGTCGGGAAGTTCGACGCCGATCACCAACGACTCCGCGATCTCCGGCAGCCCCTCCACCGCCTGGTAGATGTCCGCGCTGCCCATCCGGATACCGTGCCGGTTCAGCGTCGAGTCCGACCGGCCGTGCACCGCGATGCTGCCGTGGTCGGTGATCGTGATCCAGTCGCCGTGCCGCCACACGCCTGGAAACATCTCGAAATACGCGGCGCGATACCGAGATCCGTCTGTGTCGTTCCAGAACGCGATCGGCATCGACGGCATGGGCTTGGTGACGACCAGCTCCCCCACCTCGCCGCGCACCGGCTTGCCAGACTCGTCCCACGCGTCGAGCGCTACCCCGAGATAGGGCGCCGACAGCTCGCCGGGCCAGACCGGCACGGTCCGCACGCCGCCGACGAATGCGGACACCACGTCGGTGCCGCCGCTGATCGAGGCCACCTGCACCCGCTCGCCGACGTTGTCCCGCAACCACAACGACGACGACGGTGGCAGAGATGACCCCGTGATGCCGACAGTGCGCAGTGCCGACAGGTCGTGCTCCTTGCGCGGCACGGCGCCCGCTTTGGCGCACCCCAGCACATACCCGGGGCTGGTGCCGAACACCGTCGCACGGACGCGGGCGGCGATGTCCCACAACGCGTCCGGCCCCGGCGAGCTGGGACTGCCGTCGTAACAGACGATCGTCGCTCCCACCAGCAGGCCGGCGACCTGGAAGTTCCACATCATCCAGCTCGGGCTGGTGTACCAGAAGAACATGTCGTCGGGTCCGATATCTGACTGCAGCGCAATCGCTTTCAGGTGCTCAAGCACGACGCCGCCGTGGCCGTGCATGATGCCTTTGGGCAACCCCGTCGTTCCCGATGAGAACAGGATCCACAGCGGATGACTGAAGTCGACGGGCACGACCTCGAGGTCGCCGCCGTCGTCACTCGTCAGTTCCGAAGCCATCACCGTCGCCCGCAGCGACGGCAGTCCAGCACCGAGAGCCGCGATCTCCTCACGCTTGTCGTGCCACTTCCCGGCGAACCGGTACCCGTCGGCAGTCACCAGGACGACCGGCTCCAATTGGCCGAGCCGATCCAGCGCCGCCTTGGCCGAGTAGTCCTGCCCGCAGGCACTCCAGATCGCGCCGATGCTCGCGGTCGCCAGGAATGCGATGACCGCCTCGGGGATGTTCGGAAGGTAGCCGACCACCCGGTCGCCGGACGTCACCCCCTTGGATTTCAGCTTGCGCGCGAATGCAGCGGTGCGACCGAGAAGTTCGGCCCACGACAGCTCGACCGTCGAGCCGTCTTCGCTGACGTAGACGATCGCGGGCCGGTCCGTACGCGAATTGCGCACGACCTGGTCGACGTAGTTCAGCCGGGCACCGGGGAACCACCGGGCGCCAGGCATCTGCGGGCTGTCCAGCACCACATCGGGGGCGTCGCCGAGCGCGAAGTACTCCCACAACGTCGCCCAGAAACCAGCAGGATCATCGACCGACCATTGCCACAGAGCGTGATAGTCCGCCACCGGCAGACCCGTGCGTGCGCCCACAAAACGCGCGAAGTCGGTCACCCGCGCATCGGCAACATCCTGCTCAGTCGGAACCCACTGCGGTTCGGTCATCGCGCGCTCCAGCCGCCGTCCATCGTGTACGACGCGCCAGTCACCA
>DATFCF010000408.1:0-2637 GCA_035253445.1 Mycobacterium sp. | reverse complement strand
CAGGCGGGTTTCACGAGGCATGGCGATCAGCATGAACCGGTAAAGGTCTCATGGCAAGACCATTGATGGGGAATTAACCTTACGTTGACGAGGGAGGGTTCGGGGCATGGCGCATAACGGCGCACCGGCAGTGCCTGGGCTGCTCGAGCAGCAGCTCGACACGTCCTCACGGGTCGACGAGATCACCGACCGGCTGGTCACCGCAATCGCGGTCGGCGAGTATCTGCCGGGCGCGCGGCTGCCTGTCGAACGCGAGCTGGCCAGATCATTGGGGGCGGGCCGGATGACCGTGCGGGCTGCGTTGGCACGGCTGGTCGAACGAGGCCTGCTCGAAACGCGGCGGGGCCGGGGCGGCGGGTCGTATGTCCTGAACCAATGGCCGGAGTCGTCTACCGAAGCGGTCGGTCGCACTTTGAGCATGCGTCTCGGAGAACTGCGCGACCGCTTCGATGCCCTGTGCCGGCTGCAGGGCGTAGTCTGCCGCGCCGCCGCAGAGGCCCGGTCTGATCACGATGTGTCGGTGCTTTGGGAACGGTTCGAGGAATACCGGACGGCCACTACCGGCCTCGGTGCCCAGCAAGCCGATAGCCGTTTCCACCTCGCGATCATGGACGCCGCCCACAACGACGTCCTCAAGCAGATGCTGCTGGACCTCAAGGCATCCGTGAGCATCGGCGCCCCGGCACACCTGTGGGGCGAGCCGTCGACCATGCGCAGCATGGAATTACGTGCCCTGCACGACCACGAAGAACTCGTGCGGGCCATCGCCGACGGCCGTGGGGACGACGCCGACGCAGTGGCCCGAACGCACGGCGCAATCGACTTCGAACACATCACCACCGCGATGCGCCGCGCCGGAGTGCTCGTCGACTGACCGCGCGAATTGGCCACGTCAGCGGAGGCCAAGCCGGAAAACTTGAGCTAGAGCCCGTATTCGAGGTGTATTACCAAGGTCCTTGACCCGCCCGCAGCGCGGCAAAAGCGGCGTCGATAAGTGCCACGGGGTCGTCGTCCTCGCCCGCGGCCCAGGCCGTCATCGCCACACCTACCGCGCCCAGTGCGGCCGACGCCTGTACGGTCGCCGCGAGGTCAGGCTCGGTCAGGCCCGCGCGGCGGGCGAGCGCGCGGGCAAACAGATCGCGAGTCATGTCTTGTGCGATCACATTTCGCGATCGCAGCGTGGGGTTGCTCAGCACGAGCCGCGTCCGTTGGAGTAACGCTTCGCGGTCGGTGCTCACGATGGCTACCAGTCCCGCGCGAATGGCGTTGTGCAGAGCGGACAATGGCGCTTCGTCTGGCGGACGCGCCGCCAGCAACTCCTCGAGCATTGGGTCGTAGTCGTCGTGCTCGACGACGGCTTCCTTGCGCGGAAAGTGCCGGAAGAACGTCATGTGCGACACATTGGCCGCAGCTGCGATCTCATCGACAGTTGTTGCGTCGTAACCCTTCTCGGCGAAGAGACGCAACGCATGGGCCTGAATCGACTGCTTGGTGGCCGCCTTCTTACGTGCCCGCCAGTCGAGTTCGGTCACGGCGCCAATACCCCAGCGTGCCGGCCGAGTGCACTGTCGAGCCATGCATGCAGTGATGTCGCGTCGGTGCCGCGCCACGCGAGATGACCGTCCGGCCGCACCAGCATCGCGTCCCCGTCGCCGCTCAGTGTGACCACGTCGCCCAGCCGTTGCCGTGCGGCATCCGCCACCTGCTCGGGCCCGAGCAGCGCCCAGCCTGGACCAAGCGCGTCATATAGGCCGTCGTAGTCAGGAATTCGGTCTCCGGGCCGCAACCCGGGGAGGCGATGCCAGCGTCCCGCCCCAAGTGGGCCGTGCCGATACGAAACTTGAAGCTGCGAAGCCTTTTCCGCGACAAGACGCTGCGTCCACGCGAGGTTCATCAATGGGACTGCGACCCGATCGCGGAGTAGCCGCGATAATCGTCCGTTGCCAACCGCTATCGCTGTCACACCGCTGGTCGATTCGAGCACCTCCTTGGCGATCGGCCGTCGCTCCGACTCGTAGGTGTCGAGCAATTTGGCGTCAGCGCGGCCGCCGACCACGAGCGCGAGTTTCCATGCGAGGTTTTCGGCGTCCCCGATCCCCGTGTTCATGCCCTGACCGCCCAGCGGGCTGTGGATGTGCGCTGCGTCGCCGGCGAGCATCACCCGGCCACGACGGTAGGTGTCGGCGAGGCGCCGTTGGATGCGGAACGTCGATGTCCACTCGACGGAACGCACCGAGCTGCCGCGAACCTCGGTGGCCAACCGAGAACCGAGATGGTCGACGATCTCGTCTTGTTCGGCATCGTCCGACATGTCCTGGGGTGCCGGGGCCATCACTCGCCAAAGGTCGGTGCCGGGCAGCGGGAAGGCGGCAAGCACCTTGTCTCCACGCAGCCACGCCAACGCACCGTCGCGCGGCCGGTCGACGTCGGCATGCACATCGGCCAGCAGAAACCGCTCGACGATGGGCACCCCGGGGAATCCGATTCCCAGCGCCTTACGGACCACGCTGTGCGCGCCGTCGGCGCCGATTACCCATCCCGCCACGACCTCGGGCCCGTCGTCGAGTCGCACGGTCACCCCATCGGAGTGGGCGGTCAGCCCGCAGACGGATCGGCTCCATTCGACGGTTCCACCGA
>DATFCF010000407.1:0-8456 GCA_035253445.1 Mycobacterium sp. | reverse complement strand
TGCAGCACGACATCGCTGTCGAGCACCGCCAGCAGCGCGTTGAAATCGCCGTCGCGCGCCGCGGTGAGGAACGCCTCGACGAGCTGTCGTTGCCGCACGAAATCGCTTGCGGGCTCAGGGGTTTTACCGCGCACCCGCCGGCGGGCGCGCGCCGCGAGCTGGGCTGCCGTGTTCTCCGACCTGCCGACGATCGGTGCGATTTCGGCGAACGGCAGATCGAACATGTCGTGCAGCACGAACGCCAGCCGCTCCGCCGGAGACAGCGTCTGCAGGATGACGAGCAGGGCCACGCCGATGGAGTCGGCAAGCTCGGCCTCCTGCTCCGGGTCGACGGCGTCGCGGGCGACGTGGTCGCTCACCGTCTCGTCGAGCGGCTGCTCGGGGTGTGCGCTGCGGGCGCGCAGCGTGTCCAGGCAGATGCGCGCGACGACCGTCGTCAACCATCCGCGGAGGTTGCGCACGTCGCTGACGTCGGTGCGGTCCAACCGCAGCCACGCCTCCTGCACGGCGTCGTCGGCCTCGCTCAGCGAGCCCAGCATGCGATAGGCGACTGCCCGCAGATGCGGCCGGTGCTCTTCGAAGGGCTGTGATGTGCGAGTCGTCATAGTTCTATGACGAGCCACGGACGCCGGATATGACGGAAGGCGTCACCAGACGCCAGGCACGAGCCGGTAGTGCACCTTCTGCGTGTAGTCGTTGTACCCGGCGAGGTCCTGGCGCAGCATCTTCTCCTCGTCGACGATTCGTAGGACGAGCGCCGCCACACCGGGCACCAGAGTGACCAGGCCCCAATAGGAGTCCAGTGCAAGGGGCATGCCGACCATCATTATCAGCGCGCCGACATACATCGGATGCCGCACAAGGCCATACAGACCCGTATCGACAACCGGCTGCTCCGCCTCGACCGTGATGGTGGCGGCCGCGTAGTTGTTCTGGGCGACCACCAACATCGACATGCCGAGGCCGATGGCAACCAGGACGTCGCCAGCGATCACGACCGGCGTCGGCACCTGCGACCAGCCGAATCGATGGTCGAGGGCGCTGACGACGAGCACCGCGATCACCATGGCGATGATGCCCACGGTGGCGACCTTCTGCACAGTCCTGGTCTCCGCGGTCGGTCCTGAACGCATGCGGCGCCGCAGAATGTCAGGTCGACGCAGCGCCCAGTAGACGCTGGGGCCAAACGACGTCGCGGCGAAGACCGCGATGAAAACCCATGCCTGCCAGTAGTCGAACGTACCCGCCGTCCAGAACAGCGGCACAGCGAAGAAGACGAGTCCGAACAGGCTCGCCGCCACGGCCTGCAGTAGGAGCTTCATGATTCCTCCGTCACCAGACACCCGGCACCAGCCGGTAGTGCACTTTCTGCGCGTATTCCCGGTAACCGGTGAGCTCCAGGGTCAGCACCTTCTCCTCGTCGAGGATTCGGGTAGCGAGCACGGCCAGACCAGGGATCACGAACAGCAGTCCCCAATACGACCCGAGCGCCAGTGGGACGCCGACCATCAACACGACATTGCCGAAGTACATCGGGTGGCGGACAACGGAGTACACACCCGTTGACACCACCTTCTGGTCGGACTCGACGTTGATGTTGGCCGCCGCGTATCCGTTTTGGATTGTCGTGATCATCGCGATGAGGAGTCCCACGGCGACCAATACATCGCCGACTACGGAGATGGCCGTGGGCACCGACGACCAGCCGAAGCGAAAGTCCAACGCGCTCACCACGATCATCGCTCCCATCGAGACGAACGCAATCGTGATGATGATCTTCTGTAGCGGTCGCGACTCCGCTGCCGGGCCGGCCCGCATCCGGCGTTTGAGGGCGGCGGGATTCGTTGCGGCAAGGTAGAAGCTGGGAAGCAGCGTCGCGGCCGCGAACACCGCGATGAACGCCCAGCCCTGCCAGTAGTTGAAGGTCCCTGCCGGCCAGAACACCAGCAGCAGGAAGGCGGCGACGCCGATGATGCTTGTTGTTGCTGCCTGAAGCGCTGTCTTCATGGTTCCTCCTTCACCACACGCCGGGTACCAACCGGGAATGCACCGTCTCGGCGTACTCCTGGTATCCGTGGAGTTCTTCGGTGAGAGCCTTCTCCTCGTCGAAGATGCGAATGGCGAACAGGACCGCATCGATCGGCACGATGACAAGCGCCCAGTAGGAACCGAGTGCGAGCGGGACGCCGATGAGCATGACGAGTACACCGAAGTACATCGGATGCCGCACCAGGCTGTACAGACCAGTGGACACCACGGTCTGATCCGCCTCAACCGTGATATTAGCTGCCGCATAGCTGTTTTGGATGACCACGAGCATGGCGATGCCGAGCCCGACCGCCGCGATCACGTTCCCGATGAACACCAGTGCCGTCGGCACGTCGGACCAGCCGAACCGATGGTCGAGTGCCGAGACGACAAGTAGGGCAAAGAACGCCAGCACCACGCCTGTGCTGACGATTTTCTGCACGGGTCTCGATTCATGGTGGGGCCCTGCATTCATCCGCCGACGCAGCACTTCGGGGTTCCGGATTCCGGCGTACACGGTGAAGATCACCGACAAGCCGACGAACATGCCGAAGAAGACCCATGCCTGCCAGTAGTGGATGGTCCCCGCCGGCCAGAACAACGTCAGCGCGATCAGAGCCAGGCTAAGCACGGAACTCGTTGCTAGTTGAAGTGCGGTTTTCATGATCTCTTCCTCTCTAGAGCGCGTCGCGGCGGCGATAGAGCCAGCCCGCGACCAGAGTGAGTGCCGCGGCGGCGAAGACCATGACCACCAAGGCGGTGACGGGGTATTCCATCGGCGCGGTGGTGCGGCCCACCGGCGACAGGTCGATCAGCCATTGCGGCAACCGCAGCAGCGCGCCGAGATAGAGCGACGTGACGACGAATGCGACTGCGAACCAACCGATCCAGGCATGACGCACCGCGACGGCGATCGCGGCGATGCCTGCCAGTACGCCCATCGCCGGCACATATGCCAGCCCGGCCACGGTCAACCTCACGACGGTTTCCGGTTCACCGAGGGCGATGCCCGCGCCAAGGCCGTTGCCCAGGCCTGCCAACAACATCAGCACGGCCGAGCCCAGCAGCGCTGAAGCAACGGCGGTGAACAGCCACCGCCACCGCGACACCGCACCGGCGATCACTGCCTCACCGAGGCCGTTCTGTTCGTCGCCATACACACGCAACACCGCCCCGACGACGTATGCGGTGGCCGCGGCGGCCAGGAACTGCGTCATCGTGGTGTAGACGCCGTCGGTGCCTTGCGCGGCCAGCACGCGGTTGATGAGCTCGTTGTCCTTGGCAGCGTCCATCAGTGACTTGGTCATCGATCCAAACGCCAAGCCGCCCAAGAACAATCCGACACCCCACCCGATGGTCTGGCCACGCTGAAGCGTCAGATGCAAACCGAGGACACCCCTGATCGAATGCGCATTCGGGAGTTCGCCGGTGGACGGGATGTTGCCGTCGTCGTACTGGCGACGGCTCTCGAACACCGCGGCCATCACCATCAGCCCGGCCGCGAGGGCCACGAGAAGCGCGAACGGCCACCACCGCAGGTCGACGAACGGGCGCATCTGCTGCGCCCAGGCGATAGGGGACAACCAGCTCAGCGCGCTACCGGAAGTGTTGATCACGTCGCCGACGCCGCGCACCAGGGCGGCCAGCGCAAGCACTCCCATCGCGGCGCCGGTGGCCGTGCGTCCCTGACGCCACAGTTGGGCGGTGACGGCGGCGACCGCTCCGAACACCATGGCCACGCCGGTGACACCGAGGCACATCGCGGCGGTGTCGACGACGCCGAACCCTGTCGCGGCCATCGCCAGCGTCATGGTGATGGCCAGGATGGCGTTGACCCCGCCGACAAGAATGAGTGCGGCATATGTGCGGGCATACCTGCCCACCACCGACGACAGCACCAATTCCGCTGCACCGCTTTCCTCTTCGGCGCGGGTATGTCGAATGACAGTGAGAATCGACAGGATCGACGTGGCGACGATCAGCGTGAGCATCAGCTCATTTGCCATCATCGCGCCAAGATCGGTTTCGTTCCCACCGAACATGGGACCGCCCAACATCATTCCGGCCGGCGTCTTGAGCAGGTTGACCCGGGCCAGCCGTTGCGCCTCTTCCGGATAGGCCAGCTTGATGGCATTGGGCGCGTAGACCATCATCAGCGTGAGGATCGCGATCCACACGGACAGCCGGACGCGGTCGCGGCGGATCGCCAGCCGCAGGAGGCTGCCCAGCCCGGTCCACTGTGAGCCGCCGGACGAGGCAACGTGTCGCCCCGGTTGTGGTGCGACGGCGGTGGCGCTCATCGGGTCACTCCTTGGTACTCGCGCAAGAACATGTCCTCGAGCGAGGCCGGCGTCACGGTGAGGTCGATGATGCCCAGATCGGTGAGCATGTCCATTGCACGGTCCAGATCGTTGCGGTCGACCGAGAAGCTGTAGTGGCCGTCGTGGATCGCGAAATCGTGCACGAACTCGGCGCGTTGCAGCGCCTGGCCGTCGGTGTGGGTGCGCACCGAGACGGTGGTGCGCATCAGGTGTCGCAGCTCTTCGAGCGGGCCGGACTTCACGGCGCGGCCGGCGCGGATGATGGTGACGTTGTCGCAGAGCTTCTCCACCTCGGCCAGGATGTGGCTGGACAACAGCACCGCTGCACCGCGGTCGGCGACCTCTTCGACGCACCGCTGAAAAGCCTTTTCCATCAACGGATCCAGGCCCGATGTCGGCTCGTCGAGGATGTAGAGCTCGGCATTCGTGCTGAACGCCGCGACGATCGCCACCTTCTGCCGGTTGCCCTTGGAGTAGGTGCGGGCCTTCTTATGGGGATCGAGTTCGAAGCGGTCGATCAACTGGTCACGGCGTCGGGTGTCGACTCCGTTGCCTCGCAGACGTGCCAGGAAGTCGATGGCCTGCAGTCCGGTGAGGTTGGGCCACAACGTCACATCGCCGGGCACGTAGGCGATCCGGCGGTGCAACGCGACGGCGTCGCGCCACGGGTCACCGCCGAGCAGGCGCGCGGTGCCACCGTCGGCGCGCAGCAGGCCGAGCAGCACCCGGATGGTGGTGGACTTGCCCGCGCCGTTCGGTCCGAGGAAGCCGGTGATATCGCCAGGCGCGACGGTCAGGTCGAGTCCGTCGAGCGCTTTGGTGCGGCCGAAAGACTTGGACAAACCCCGGATTTCAACCGCGAGCTGCGACCGGGTCCCGTTAGCCCGCTGCAGGGACCGGGTTGTTTGCGCCCTCATCGCCTTCTCCTTCGTGGGATGTGAACGGAATGCCTTGTTCGCGCTGTGCCAGAAATGCGTCGTACATGGTCGAGTCGGTCAGCAGGCCCTCGGTGTAGAGCTCGAGGGCAGGCAGCATCATCTCCTCGGAATAGCCGCGGAGGACGGCGCGCAAATCGGTTGGGTTGTCGTGCATTTGCACATACATCAGGAAGCCGCCACCGCTGGTCATTCCGAGGTACCTGGCCCTGGCTCGCGGGTCACGGCTGGGCTTGACGGTGCCGGCGCGCACGCCTTCTTCGATGTACTGCTCGGCCTGGTCGATCATCCTCTGCCAGAACGACTTTGCGAATTCGCTGCCGGAATGCAGATGGCGCATCAGGTAGGCCATCATCGGTGCGTACGACTCGATCTCGGCCATCTGAGCGAACCAGGTGGCCGGATCGGTTGACTGGATGGTTTCCGACTTCGCCTGGCGGATCTCCTCGGCGATGTAGTCATCGCAGGCCTTTCGCAGGCCTTCCTTGGAGCCGAAGTGGTGGATCACAAGGGCGGCGGACACGCCCGCCGCCTCCGCGATGGCGCGAAGCCCGATGTTGAAGCCGTGCTTTCCGATCTGCTCGATCGCGGCATCGCGGATCCGGGCGATGGCCGTGCGATCGTCTGGGGCTGAACGCATGTTTAGAACGCTAAACACGCGTTCAGGCGGGGTCAAGAATCCGCCCCGTCAGGAATCCGTAAAAATCGCGAACGCAGCGCTCGCGCGGGAAAGATCAGTCGCGGGCGGCGGCCAGCAGGCCATCGCCAAGCGGAACGAGTACCGGCGTCAGCCGCTCGTCCTCGGCGATCAGCCGCGCCGCCTCACGCACCGCACTGACTTCGGCGTCGTTGGCGTTCGCGTCGCCGGCACGGCCGCCAAGCGCGGCGCGGTGCACGACGATCGCGCCGCCGGGCCGTAGCAGCCGCACCCCTTCGACGACGAACTGCGGCTGGTCGACAGGGTCCGCGTCGATGAACACCAGGTCGTAGGACTCGTCGGCCAACCGTGTCAGTACATCCTGGGCGCGGCCACTGATCAGCCGGGTACGCGACGGCCCGACACCGGCCTCGGAGAACGCCTGCTTGGCGATGCGCTGATGCTCGGGCTCGACGTCGATCGTGGTCAGCACGCCGTCTTCGCGCATGCCCGACAGCAGCCACAACCCGCTGACACCCGCTCCGGTGCCGACCTCGACGACGGCCTTGGCTCCGGTCAACTTGGCCAGCACGCACAGCAGCGCACCGACCGCAGGGGTGACGGCGCCTGCGCCGATGTCCACCGCCCGCTCACGAGCGGCCGCCACGATGGCGTCCTCGGAGATGGATTGTTCGGCGTGCGTGACGATGGACTCGGCCCGACTGGGCTTACCTGCCGTGTCGTCCGTGCTGGCCATGCCCGCAGCGTAGAGCGAATCCCGGTTGCCCAGTACCGCGACACGCCCGCGCGAAAAGCCCGGAATTGGGCACACATCGAGTGGTTTTTGCAGGTCGAAAAATGGGTAGCGCTCTTTCTCAGGAAATGTTCAGTTTGCTCATATGCCAACCACACCAGGGTGGGAGAGCGTATCCCTCATGGAACACGGCGAACGCTGGCGCTCTGGGAATAAGCACGCGCAAAACCGTGTTGCCGCCGATATCGAGCCGTCGATGAATGATGACGGCCGCGACCAGGAGGATCCGACGACCAGTTCAAGTGCCCCCGTTGCCGCCCCGGTGGCTCCAGTGTCCATGGCTCACCTCGAGCAGTACACGGATGGCGAATGGGTAGAGCCTTCCGACGAGTTGACCGGCACTGCGGTGTTCGACGCCACCGGCGACAAAACCACGATGCCGTCCTGGGACGAGCTGGTGCGCCAGCATGCCGACCGCGTGTACCGGCTGGCCTACCGCCTTTCCGGTAACCAGCACGACGCCGAGGATCTGACGCAGGAGACATTCATCCGTGTCTTCCGCTCGGTGCAGAACTATCAACCCGGCACGTTCGAGGGGTGGCTGCACCGCATCACCACCAACCTGTTTCTCGACATGGTCCGCAGGCGGGGGCGCATTCGCATGGAGGCGCTGCCGGAGGATTACGAGCGGGTGCCTGCCGACGAGCCCAATCCCGAGCAGATCTATCACGATTCGCGGCTGGGTCCTGACCTGCAGGCCGCACTGGACTCGCTGCCGCCGGAGTTCCGCGCCGCGGTGGTTCTGTGCGACATCGAGGGTCTTTCCTACGAGGAAATCGGCGCCACCCTCGGCGTCAAGCTCGGCACCGTACGTAGCCGCATCCACCGCGGCAGGCAGGCGTTGCGCGACTATCTGGCAAGCCACCCGGACACGGGTTCGTTGGATCGCGCCAGCGACGCGGCCAAGTCCGCCTGAGCGTTCGCGGGTGTCGGGCGCGGCCTGCCGCGCTACATTCGAGTCAGCGTCGTCGTAACAGACGTGAGCAAGCCGAGAGGAGCTGGGCGATGGTCGACCCGGGACATGTGTTCCGTCGCGCGTTCTCCTGGCTGCCTTCTCAGTTCGCGTCGCAAAGTGATGCGCCGGTCGGGCCGCGCCAATTCGGGTCGACGGAGCATCTGTCCACCGAGGCGATCGCGGCGTTTGTCGACGGCGAGTTGCGGATGACCGCACATCTGCGCGCGGCACACCATCTGTCGTTGTGTCCGCAGTGCGCTACCGAGGTGGAAGCCCAGCGTCAGGCTCGCGCCGCGTTGCGGGATTCTTGCCCGATTGTCATCCCGAGCTCCCTGCTGGGCATGTTGTCCCAGATCCCGCACCACACCCCGGAGGAGCCGCCCGTCCCGGCGGATCAACCACAGTTAGCTGACGACGCGACGCGTTCGCGGCGTAAGCGCCGGTAGGGTGGACGCAAAATGACGCGCGCCCGGCCCCCACTTTTGGGGCGGGCGCTCCAATAGAGAGTGATAACGGGTGACCAATCAGGACCAGTCGGGCGGTAGGAACCGCCTGGAGCCGCGCCCTGTCTCGCGTCCGCCTGTCGATCCGGCTGCGCAACGCGCGTTCGGCCGGCCCGACGGCGTCAACGGATCCTTCGTCGGTCTGGACCGCTACCGCGATCAGGGCGAGTACACACCGACAAGTCAGCCACCCGACCCGGTGCTCGCCGAGGCGTTCGCGCGGCCGTATGTCGGAGGCGAGTCGCTGCAGCGTCATCCCGCCG
>DATFCF010000406.1:0-9112 GCA_035253445.1 Mycobacterium sp. | reverse complement strand
CCAGGTTGAGGTATCCGGCAAGGGTGCGTTCGATCCCGGCCGACCCCGCTGGCACGGCGCGCAGCGGGATGTCGGGATTGGGCTGGCCCGACTGATCGCCGTCGTAGGTGAAGTAGCCAGGGTTGGGCGAGCCGAGCGTGTCGAAGTTCAGGTACAGCGCGATGTCGTCGAGTTGGTCACGGTCCAGTCCGCGCACGTACTTCGTCGACCCGTCCACGGCGTTTTCTTCGGCGCCCCAGAAGGCGAACCGCACGGCGTTGGCGATCTGCGGAGCCGACCCAAGCGCTGCCGCGGTCTCCAAGACCGCCGCCACCCCCGACCCGTTGTCGTTGATACCGGGGCTGGAGCGCACGCTGTCGAGGTGAGCGCCAACGAGGACGATGTTCTGGCTGTTACCGGTCTTGGTCTGCGCCACCACATTTCGAGACTTCACCATGACGGCCTTGCTGTCCAAGACGAGCCGCACAGGCGCGTTGGTGCGGCGCAACGCCGCGTCTGCGTCTTTCGCGATGACCCCGACGGGGACCGTGAGCTGCTCGTAGTAGCCCGGCGTGAACAATCCCGCCGGGCTGCCGGCGGATCCTGGCACGCTGACGACCAGTAATGCGACCGCCCCTTTGGCCACAGCCGTGTTCTGTTTGTCGACGACTGAACAACCGGCGTCGTCCACCACGGCGATCGCGCCCTTCACCGACACCGAACCGTAGTCGGCCGGGCTACAGCCGGACGCCGTCTGCGGTCGCAATGTGAGGGCGCTCAGCCCGGCGGGCGGCGTGGTGACCAGCAGCGAGGTCTGGTCGACGGGGTAGGCCCGACCGGCCGTAGTGAGCGTCGGGCGACCGCCCTGCATGCGGTCGAGCCGCTCGAACTCCGGTGTCTGCACGTCGAAACCCTTGTCGCGCAATATCTGTGCGATGTAGTCGACACTCGCGTCGTACCCGGGAGTGCCGTCCGCGCGGTTGCCCTTGTTGGCATCGGCGATCTCCTGCAGCTTGCGCAGGTGCGTGTACATGCCGTCCACGGCCACCTTGCCCGACAGTTCACCGGCGAACTCGGCCGGCTGCGGCGCAGGAGCCTCTGACGACGTACACGAGGTCAGCGCCATGACGATGGCGACCGCGGCCGCCCATTTCACCGTCATGATTCGAGCACATGGCGGGTCCGGTCGTCGCGGACCGGCACACCGTTGCGGCCTCCTTGATCGACCGCGTAGAGGCCCACGACGTAGGCGACACCGCCGCCATTGACTTCCACCGCCGAGCGATTGACATGCTCCAAGGTGTCGGACTCCTTGTGGTAGTTGGGGTCGAACGGCTCACCCGCCCTGCCGTCCCAGCGCTTCGCCTGTTCGGCAGACATTTTCGACTCGGCACCGGAGAAGATACCGCCGGCAGGAACACCGGCCTGGGTGAAACCGTCATAGTCCGATCGGCCGTCGAAACTGATGTCCTCAGGGGACTTTCCAGCTCCTTGGAGGTAGGCCACAAGTGCTCGTTCGATTCCCGCCGACCCTTCGGGTATTCGCGGTACGCCATTGTTGGTGTCCGGTGGCGCGGACTGGTCGCCGTCGTAGGTGAAGTATCCAGGATTGGGCGAGCCGATCATGTCGAAGTTCAGATAGAGCGCGATGTCTTTGAGCGCTTCGACATCAAGCGATTGGACGTAGTTGTTGGAGCCCAGCAACCCCAGTTCCTCGGCGCCCCAGAAACCGAACCGCACCGCGTTGTTGACCTCCGGTGAACTGCCGAGTTGCAGCGCGGTTTCCAGCACCGCCGCCACGCCGGAACCGTTGTCGTTGATGCCCGGGCCCTCGGGCACGCTGTCCAGGTGAGCGCCGACCATTGCGACGTTGGACGTAGAGCCCGTCTTGGTCTGCGCGATGACGTTGCGCGTGCGTTCGATCCGCACACCGGCGTGAAGCTTGATCGTGGTGTTGGCGGGATCGGCCCGCAGCCGCTCGCCGGAGGCCTTGGTGATGCTGATGACCGGGATCTTCACCTCGGTCTCCTCGCCGAGGGTGCCGCCCATCTCGTCGCCGTCCTCGTTGTTGGCGACGATCAAAGCCAGCGCACCACGCTCGGCGGCCGCGGCCTGCTTCCCGCCGAATGGACACTTGCCGCGGTCCACGAGCACGATGGCGCCCGCCACGGGAAGGCCGTCATAGTCCGCCGCTGAACAGCCCGGCGTGTCCTCCACGCGGGCGGGTACCAACGGCCCGGAAACCCCGTCGGGCGGGGTGCCGATCGTGAAGTTGAGTGGCTTGGCGGCGATGTTCGCCCCGCCGACGGTGACGACTGGCTCGTCGGCGTACGGAATGCGCACCTCGAACTCGGGAGTCTGCACATCGAAGCCCTTGTCCCGCAGTGCATTCGCTACATAGTCGACGCTGGCGTCGTAGCCCTTGGTGCCGAGCGCGCGATTACCGCCGTTGGCGTCGGCGATCTCCTGCAGCTTCGCCATGTGCCCCATCATCGCGTCGGCTTTCACCAGTTCCCGCAAGTTCGCCGCGAAGTCCGCTGCGGGCCCGGAAACCGCCGCGGGCGTGCTCGACGGCGCCGTGGTGGGCTGTGGCCGCACGTCACGACCACAGCCACTCAGAGAGAAGACGACAGCAGTGGTCAGCGCCACCATTTTCAACAACGTTGTGTGCCCCATCGCCCACTACGTTAGCGCCGACCGTCGCCGCTACGGGTCGCGTCGGCTCACCACGACGGCCGCCACGACAAACACCGCGGCCGCGATGCTCGCGAAGTACAGCGCCGCACCGACGGGTCCCCACCACATCGAGAACGTTTGCAGCCACGGCACCTCGGTGAAGGTGGAGGCGTTGGCGAACGGGAACAGCGGCCCGATGCGCGCACCGATCCGGGGTGTAGCCCCCAGCAGCGGCTCGACCACGAACGGCAACAGCACCAATATCGCGATCACCGCGGCGCTGTGGCGAACCAATGCGCCCAGCCCCACCGCGAGTACCGCGCCTAGCACCGCGTAGAGGCTGATGGCTCCGATCGTTCGCCACACCGAGGGAAGCGTCAACGACAGCTTCGCGCCCTGCGGGTCGGTGACGATCGCCCGGACCATGGCGATGGAACCAGCGGTCATGATCGCGGTCAAGATGCCTGAGAAGACCGCGGAGACAAGAGCTTTCGCGCCCAGGACGCGGACTCGTCGAGGTGTCGCCATGAACGTGGTGCGGATCAAGCCGGTGCGATGTTCATTGGTGATCGTCAGAGCCGACAGCATCATCAGGACCGGAACCCCGAACGTCGCGACGCCGCTGGCTGCTCGTTCGGGCGGTATCGCACTGTAGGGCAGAGCGGTCACCGCCTGGATCGCGGCGAAGCCCAGGCTCACCACGACGACTGCCAGCGCCGTCCACAGAGGTGAGCGGGTGGTCTGAAGCTTGATGCGCTCAGCCGTCACGGTCATGGATGTGTCCCGGTGGCGCGGTAGTCGACGGCATCGTCGGTGAGGTTCATGTAGGCCTCCTCGAGCGATGACTGCTGCGCGGACAGTTCATGCAGGGCGATTCCGTGCCGCGCAGCGAGCTCGCCGATCTGCTCCATCGAGCCGCCGCGGACAAGTAAGAAGGTTCCGTCGCGGTGTGCCGAGAACCGCTCGCCCGTCAACAGTTCGTGCAGCTGGTCGATCTGTGGTGTGCGGACCCGTATCGAATCGACACCGGAACGGCTCAGGAAGTCGGCCATCGTCGTGGCCGCCATCAGCCTGCCACGGCCGATCACGACCAGCCGATCGGCGGTGTGGGCCATCTCGGCGAGCAGATGGCTCGAGACGAACACCGTGCGCCCCTCGCTCGCCAAGGTGCGCATCAAGGTGCGGATCCAGCGGATTCCCTCGGGGTCCAATCCGTTGACCGGCTCGTCGAACAGCAGCACCGGCGGGTCGCCCAGCAGGGCCGAGGCGATGCCCAGCCGTTGCGCCATGCCCAGTGAAAAGGTCCCTGCCCTCTTGCCCGCCACGTCGGCGAGCCCGACTATGCCCAGCACCTCATCCACCCGCTTCACCGGCAGCCGATTGCTCGCCGCGATCCACCGCAGGTGCGCCCTCGCCGACCGATTCGGGTGCACCTGCCGGGCGTCGAGTAACGCGCCGACGGTTCGCAGCGGGTGTTTGAGGTCGTGGTACTTCTTGCCCGAGACGGTTGCCGTACCGGCAGTAGGCCGATCCAGCCCGACGACCATCCGCATCGTCGTCGATTTGCCCGCGCCGTTGGGGCCGAGGAAACCCGTCACCACTCCGGACTCGATCGAACAGGTGAGGTCGTCGACGGCGCGGGTCCGGCCGAACACCTTCGTCAGGCCGGCCAGTTCGATCATCGGCCCATGATTTCAGGTCGCCTGTGCGGCGACCAGGTCGGCGACGGCCCGCATACCCGCAGCGTTGGGATGCAGCGGCGCGCTTCGTCCCGGCATGGGCGGACCGAATTTCGTCGGCTTCAGCGTCCAAGGCTGTGCCGACCAGGCGTGACGCTCGCGGCTAGCCTCCGCGGCCCGCACCACCGCGCATCCGGTGTCAGCAGCCGCATCGGCGGTGAGCCGTGCCAGCGTGTCGGCGATGTGGCGGCCGACGGCGAGGTCGGCGTCCGACAGCGGCGGCGCCGGCGTGCCCGGCGGTGGCAGCAATGTCAGATAGTCGACGAACAGCACCTTGGCCCGCGGCGAGCGCTGCCGCAGTGTGTGACCCACCTGCTTGAGCGATTCGGCCACGTCGACCAGCGCACGGTCTCGGGCGGCGGGATCGAGCGGGCCCACCGCCATCGAACTGCCCAGTGCGACATAGCGACTCACGGCGACGGGCTCGACGCCTGCGCCCAGAACCGCTTCGGGATGCGGCCCGCCTGCCGGGCCAGGTATCCGGCGCTGACTGCGGCGGCCATCGCAGCGGCCATGGTGGCCGGGTCGGCCGCGCGAGTGACGGCACTGGCGAGCAGCACGGCGTCGCAACCCAATTCCATCGCCAGCGCCGCGTCGCTCGCCGTACCGATCCCGGCGTCGAGCACCACAGGGACCCCGGCCTGCTCGACGATCATCTCGATGTTGTGCGGGTTGGCGATGCCCAGTCCGGTGCCGATGGGTGAGCCGAGCGGCATCACCGCGGCGCATCCGGTGTCCTCCAGCCGACGAGCCAGCACCGGGTCGTCGTTGGTGTACGGCAGCACGACGAAACCGTCATCGACCAATCGTTCTGCGGCCCTGATTAATTCGACGGCGTCGGGCAGCAGGGTGCGTTCGTCGGCGATGACCTCCAGCTTGACCCAATCGGTATCCAGCGCCTCGCGCGCCAGCTGCGCGGTCAGCACCGCTTCGGCGGCGCCGCGGCAGCCTGCGGTGTTGGGCAGCGGCGTGATCCCCAGCCGGTGCAGCAGGTCGAGCACGCCGGTACCACCCTCGGTGTCGACGCGACGCATTGCGACCGTGGTCAATTCGGTTCCCGACGCGATAAGCGCCTCTTCGAGCACGCTCAGGTTCGCCGCGCCGCCGGTGCCGAGAATCAGCCGTGAGCCGAAGCTTCGACCGGCGATCGTCAACTTCGCGTCAGCCACCCTGCACCGCCGTCACCACTTCCACCCGTGCGCCATCGGCCAACGTGGTCTCCCACTGTGAACGCGGCACCACCGACCAGTCGACCGCGACCGCGATGCCCTTCTCCGGAAACCCGAGCCGGGACAGTAGCGCGGCGACAGTCGTCTGCTCGTCGACCTCGACGGCTTCATCGTTGACGGTGACCTTCATCGCGCACCTACTAAACCAGCTTCGGCCAACGGCGCGCCGTTGAGCTCCGCGACGATGGCCTCCGCAGTCCACGGCGCGAGCAGGAAGCCGGATCTGCCGTGCCCCGCGGCCACCAGAGTGCGCTCGTCGAGCCGGCCGACGATGGGCAGGTTATCCGGCGTCATGGGACGCAGACCCGCGGCGCATTCGGCGAATTCGTACTCCCCCAGCGCAGGCACCACCGCGCACGCGTCGTCGAGCAGCTCGCGAACGCCTGTCACGGCGGGCGCGGTGTCGCGGCCGTGCTCGTACTGGGTGGCGCCGACGACAACGCCGTCGCGGCGCGGCACGAGGTACACCTGACGCCCGTGTACCCGGGCACGAATCACGCGCTGCGGCACCGGCATACAGCCGCGCCGCCAGCGCAGCCGCAACACCTCACCCTTGACGGGCCGGATCGGCAGTCCTGGCCACAACGTCGGCGCGTCGATCCCGTTGGCGATCACAACGGCATCCGCCTGCACCGCCGCCAATTCCATCGCCGGCGGCGCCCATTGCACACCGAGCCGTCCGCACTGCGTGGCCAGCGCCTCGACCACCGCCCGATTGTCAACGGCCAGTTCGGTTTCCGCGCAGAACCCGTGTCTAATGCCTTGTGCCAGCAGCGGTTCGATGTCGCGAGCCGCAGAGGTGGGCGTGACGGGGTGGCCCTGCGCAGCCAGCCACTCGCCGACGGTCTTCAGGTCGGCGGCGTCGGCGCGGTCGACGGCGACCACCAGCGATTCGCGCGCGGTGATGACGTCGTCGGGCAGGCCGTCCATGAATTCGCCGTGCCACAGAGCCAGCGACGCCAGCCCCAACTGCAGCAGACGTTCCTCACCGGGCCAGCCTTCGCTGTGCGGGGCCAGCATGCCGCCCGCCACCCATGACGCGCCACGCTCCTCCGCGCTGCGGTGCACGCGCACGGTCCAGCCTTCCAGCGCGGTTCGGCGTGCGACGGACAGTCCGATGACACCGCCGCCGATGACGGCCAGTGATCCGTGAGGCATGTACTCCTCCCTTCGCCGGCATGACCCGGATCAGGTGCGACGGTAAGGGCAGGCGTGCCCACTCTCAGTCCGCGGTCCCGGGACTCCCGTGTTCGCTGACTAACGGTAGTCGTTACCGTCGCCGTGTGCACAAACCTCGTGAACGGCTGATGTCCGCGTCGCTGTATTTGTGCACCGACGCCCGTCGCGAGCGCGGTGACCTGGCCGAATTCGCCGACGCGGCGCTGACGGGCGGGGTGGACATCATCCAGCTGCGCGACAAGGGCTCACCCGGCGAGCAACGCTTCGGTCCGCTGGAGGCGCGCCAGGAACTGGAGGCGCTGGCCATCCTCGCCGATGCTGCGCGCCGCCACGATGCGCTGGTGGCGGTCAACGACCGGGCCGATATCGCGCTGGCGGCCGGCGCTGACGTACTTCACCTCGGCCAGGACGACCTGCCGCTGGCGGTCGCCCGCGACGTCATCGGTCCCGGCCCGGTGATCGGGCGATCCACCCACGACCGCGCTCAGGTGAGCGCTGCCGCCGAAGAGCCCGTCGACTATTTCTGCGTGGGTCCCTGCTGGCCGACCCCGACGAAACCGGGCCGTCCCGCCCCCGGCCTGGACCTCGTCCGCGCGGCGGCCGAATTGGCGACGACCAAGCCGTGGTTCGCGATCGGCGGCATCGATGAGCAGCGGCTGCCGGACGTGCTTGCGGCGGGCGCGCGGCGCATCGTCGTCGTGCGGGCGATCACCGCGGCCGACGATCCACAGGATGCCGCGCGACAGCTGAAGGCGACGCTCAGATCTGTCGATTGACGAGCAACGGGATGGCGGCCGCCACCGACCGCAGCTTGTCCCAGCTGGCCGCGAATCCGGGGTGCAGCGGCAGCTCGGCCACCTCGTCCTCGGCGACCCAGCGCAGCTCCGAACTTTCCCGGTTGGGCACGGTCTCGAGCAGTTCCGGCGCGTCGGCGATGACGGTGGTGTAGCTCCAGTGGGCGCCGCTGCTGCCCGAAATCTCGGCGGTGATCACGGTGGCGCGCACGGTCAGCAGCTCGGCGGTCAGACCGGCTTCCTCGTGGGCCTCGCGGACAGCGGCTTGCTCGGGGGTCTCGTGGCTGTCGCGCGCCCCGCCCGGCAGGCCCCACGTACCGCCCTGGTGGCTCCATGGCGCCCGGTGTTGCAGCAGCACCGCCGCCGAACCGTCGGGCTGCGGCGCGCGCAGCAGCAGACCGGCCGCGCCGTGCCTGCCCCAAAAAGCCGTGCCGGTGTCGGACACCACCCAGCCGTCACCGTCGCCACGCACAGGCTCAGCTTAGGGAACACAGCCGAAACTCGTGCCCCTCGAATCCCCACACGCCACCGCTGAAACTCTTAGAATTCTTTTATAGAGTTGGCAGTGGTTCGGGGACGATAGCCGGAGAGCAGCGAAAAGATGAGGTCCGCGCACACGTGACTGTGGAGTTGGCGCACCCGTCGACCGAACCGCTGGCGTCGCGGTCGCCGACGACACCAGCGCACCCGCGCTGGTGGTTCCTCTGGACCACCCCTGGCCGGATCCTGACCATCGGGGTGGTCCTGTCCGCGCTCGTCGTCGCCAGCGCGTTTGCCACGTCGACAACGATCAACGACCGCCAAGCGGCGCTGACAACAGTCCTCAATCACACCGAGCCGTTGTCGTTCGCCGCCGGGCAGCTGTACACGACGCTGTCGGTGGCCGACGCCGCGGCGGCCACCGCGTTCATCGCCGGCACCGAGCCGCGCGATGTCCGGCAACGCTACGAGCAGGCCATCACCGACGCGTCCGTCGCCGTCACCCGCGCGTCCAGTGGGCTGACCGACGAGCCGCTGGTGCAACTGCTCGGCCGGCTCAACGCCCAGCTGTCCGTGTACACCGGGCTGGTCGAGACGGCGCGCACCAACAACCGGGCCGGTAACCCGGTCGGCTCGTCGTATCTGTCCGAGGCGTCGTCGTTGATGCAGACGCAGATCCTGCCCGCCGCCCAGCGGCTCTATGAGGAGACCTCGGCGCGGGTTGACGCCGAAACGACCGCGTCGACGAGGATTCCCGGACCCGTCATTCTCGTGGTGCTCGCGACGCTGTTGTTCGGCGCCTTTGCCAACCGCTGGCTGGCCCGCCGGACCCGCCGGCGGGTGAACATCGGTTTTGTCGCGGGCGGCATGGCCGTCCTGATCATGCTGATGTGGGTGGGCACGGCGCTGGTGATCTCGACGACCGACAGCCGTAGCGCGAAAGAGACGGCGGCGCAGTCCCTCAAGACCATCACCAGCCTCGCGATCACCGCGCAGCAGGCCCGCGCCGACGAGACGCTGGCGTTGATCCGGCGCG
>DATFCF010000405.1:0-5829 GCA_035253445.1 Mycobacterium sp. | reverse complement strand
ACCCCAAGCGTGACCAGCAACCAGCCACCGAGGTAAATCCCGATCCATATGTCCAGGTCGACCACGCGCACTCCCGTCCCGAGGCCCAAAACGTTGGAGTCGACTTCCCCAAACAGCCTAGTTCTAAACAACTCCGGATTGCGAGAGGCTCGCAACGCTCGGCCGTACTAACTTGCGAATGCGTCAGTTTTCTTCTGCCAGTCATGGTTTGACCGGCGATGTTGCGGGGAATCACATGCGGCGTGACGCTCCCATCGACCTCTGTCGAGCCCTCGCTGCCCCACGCGGTAGGGCCGCTGTCGGCGACGGTCATCGACATCCTGCGAAGCGGCCGCCCCGCGCTGCACGCCCGCCCCATGGAGGTTCCGGTCTGCGAAGCCGATCCCTACGGCCTCGACCTTCAACTGGCCCTCTACGTCTGCTACGAACTGCACTACCGCGGATTTGAGCGCGTCAATCCGCGTTGGGAATGGAACCCATCCCTGTTGCATGTGCGCGGCCGGCTCGAAGAGGCGTTCCTGAGCGCCGTGCGCCACGAGGTCGGCGACATCGACCCGGACCAGACCGCCGCCGATGCGATGGACGCGCTGTCGGTGGAGCCCGCTGACGGCACCGGGCCGTCCTACTACCTGCGCGACGAGGGCACCTGGGAGCAGATGCGCGAGTACTTCGTGCACCGCTCGCTGTACCACCTCAAAGAGGGGGACCCCCATGCGTTCGCGATTCCCCGTTTGATCGGTCAGGCCAAGGCCTCGTTCGTCGCGGTGGAGTTTGACGAGTACGGCGGCGGCCGCGGGGCCCGCGTGCATCAGGAACTGTTCGCCAATCTGATGGATGCAGCAGGTCTGGATTCGACCTACCTCGGCTACCTCAACGATGTACCGGCCGACGCGTTGGCGTCGGTCAATCTGATGTCGCTGTTCGGGCTGCACCGCGACCTGCGTGGTGCAGCGATCGGGCATTTCGCGTCGACGGAGATCACGTCGTCGCCCGGCTCGCGCCGATTGGTCGACGCGTTGACGCGGATGGGCGCGCCGCAAACCTGCGTCGAGTTCTACCGAGAGCACGTCGAGGCCGATGCCGTCCATGAGCAAGTGGTGCGCACAGATGTCGTCGGCGATCTGGTCACGCGGGAACCACAGTTGGATCGCGATGTCGTCTTCGGCATCAAGGCACGCGACGTGGTCGAAGACCGGCTCGCCAAGCAGGTGATGGACTGCTGGGCGGCCGGGCGCTCGTCCCTACGCAGACCGCTTGCGTGACAGCTTGTTTCGCTGCCGGCACCGATGGCTGGTATCACACAGCGGATAGTCCTTGCTGCGCCGGCACGCGCAGATCGCGACCATGAACCGGTCGGATTCCACCACCGTGCCGTCGGCCATCTCGATGCGTACCGGCCCCTGCACCATCACCGGGCCGTCGGGGACGACGCGGACCAACCGCGGTTCGGTATCAGTCATGGCTTGTCCGCCCGGATGACCATCAGCTCTTCTTCGCGCCGGCCCGGTTCGAGGCGACCGGTTTCTTCCAGCCAGTTGGCGCGTGACGTCAGCACGGGTCCGAACGGAATCCAATGGTAGGCAATGATTTCCGCGTCGAGACCGACACCGGCGAGCGCCGCTAGCGTCTCGCGCGGTCCGGCGAACTCGGACTGCACCAGCAGCAGCGTCCCGCCATCGGCCAGCAGGGCGGGGGCCGCGGCGCACAACGGGTCGAGGACAAGACGGCCGTCGCACCCCGCGTCCCACGCCCGCGCCGGTCCGAGGTGCGAAGGAAGCTTTGCGTCGTCGATGCTCGGATCGTGCGGCACATAGGGCGGATTGCACACGACCAAGTCATATGGGCCGAATTCCACGGCGCGCGCCCACGAACCGAGGTGTACCTCGACGGCGGCGCCGGACGCCAGTGCGTTCTGGCGCGCACACGCAACCGCACGCGAGCAGATGTCGAAAGCGGTGACCTTCGAGGCGCCCTGCTCATCGGCAGCGATCGCCACCACGCCACTGCCGGTGCACAAGTCGGCGACCCGACCTGACCGGGTCAGGCCCGTCTTCTCCATGACGTCGATGAGTAGTTGCGAGTCCTCCTGCGGGGCGTACACCCCCTCGAGAGCGACCGCGGTCTCCAGGTCGGTATAGGCGCTGGTCATATCGGCCTTTCAACGGTCCACGCTGCGGTGGGTCGCAAGCTTGTGAGGTGATTAATGCCCTGTATCGCCGGTGTTAAACCCGGCGTGTTTGCTTTGCTGCCGGGCGGGGCACACCGCACCCGTGCGAGCGTCCGACATCGCCGCGCTACCCATCCGGTTGGGCGCGGCACTCCGTCACCGCCGGTTTTTCCATCCCGACGGGGTACTTGCCGAGGGCATTCTCGAGCGCGTTGCGCCGCCGGGCGAGGGGCTGCCGATGGTGTCCTGCGTCGTCGTCGGCCGGGTGTCGAAGGGCATTGGGCTGCCCGGCGGGCTGCCCGATGTCGCGGGCATCGCGTGGCGGATGCCGCCTCATCAGGATTTGCGTAGTTGCACGCCGTGGGACGTGCTGATGGCGTCGACGATCGGCAACACCCGCTTGGTTCTCGCGCCCGTGCGCAAATGGTCGGGCGCGACGTTCTCCACCCTGATGCCGCTGCGGTTCAACGGCGGCGTGTGGTGGGTGCGGGCGCGCCTTGTCTCACATTTCGACACACCGGGACTGTCGTTGATCGGGATCCGAGACCAAATCGATTCTGGTGGTGTGGATTTCGACATCGAACAAGCAGCAGGTACCGGACAGTTCCTCCCCCTTGCGCGCCTGACGTTTCGGCACGTCGACCCCAGCCGCGACGACGTCGGGTTCGACCCCATCCTGCACAGCGATCCCGAGGTCACCCCGGTTCCAGCCTGGCTCGGCGACCTGCGGCGCGCGGCATACCGGCGCAGCCGTGAAGGTCGCGCGGCCGAGTAATCGTCAGTCGGGCGGCTCCTGGGAGCCCTGTTCGTCGGCTACGTCGGGGGTGTTCTCCCGTGTCGCCATCCCGCCTTCGCGCCCTTGGTCCGTTGGGCCGGGACGCCCGCCCTTCGGCTCTTCTTCGTCGTCGTAGATCCCTTTACCGCGCGGCATCGCAGTCCCTTTCGCCATGGTGGAACTACCCGCAGACGGGCCGTTTCAATCGACGCGATCAGCGCCTCCCGGCTGTGAACTGGTAAAGATCGCGGCCGGATACCCAAGGTTCGAGGCGCCAAACAGGTTCAGTGCGATTGGGTTCGGAGCTTTTCCAGCAGCGAGCCGGCCGCTTCCTTGAGGAACAGATCCTGGCTGTCGTCGCCGATCTGCACCAGCGCGATGTCGGTGAAACCGGACTCCCAGTACTTGCGGACGGCGTCGACGATCGCGTCGAGATCTGGTCCGCACGGGATGGATTCGGCGACATCCTCCGAGCGGACGAACTGCGTCGCGCCCTCGAAACCGGCCGTCGTCGGAAGATCGGAGTTCACCGCCCAGCCGCCGGCGAACCAGCGGAACTGGTCGTGTGCGCGCTGGACTGCGGTGTCGCGGTCGGGATCCCAGCAGATCGGGATCTGCCCGATCACCCGGATATCCCCGGGCAGCCCGGTGGCCCGTCGCGCTTGGTGCCATGCGTCGACGATGTCCTTGTTCGGCTCGACGGCGATCAGATGATCAGACAGCAGCGCGAACATGCCGACCGACCTCTCGCCGGACACCGCGGTGGCGATGGCGACGGGGACTTCGGGGATGTCCCAGATGCGCGCCGAGTCGACCTCGAAGTACTCGCCCTTCCAGTCGACCAGCTCTCCGGTCAGCAGCTCGCGGATGATCTGAATCGCCTCGCGCAACATGTCGTGCCTGCGCGCGACCGTCGGCCACCGCGCACCGACCACGTGCTCGTTGAGGTTCTCGCCGCTGCCGAGACCAAGCGTGAACCGCCCGTCGGCAAGGATCTGCAGTGTGGCGGCCTGCTGCGCCACGATTGCCGGGTGATAACGCATGGTGGGGCAGGTGACATAGGTGAACAGCTCGACCTGCTCGGTCGCGTGGGCGACGGCTCCGAGCACAGTCCAGGCGTTGGGCGCATGCCCCTGCGACGACAACCACGGGAAGTAGTGGTCAGACGACACTTCGAAGTCGAAACCCGCGCGTTCCGCCGAAACGGCATACCGGACAAGCTCTTTAGGTCCGCTCTGTTCGGTCATCAGGGTGTAGCCAAAACGCGTCATGGCATCGGGGTACCCCGGGGCCGAACGCCGAAAACGACCGCGTAGAGCTGCTACAACCTGGCCTTGACCGCCGCCGAGATGCGGGAGCCGTCGGCCTTACCCGCGGCGATCGCCGTCGCGGCCTTCATCACCTGACCCATCTGCCGCATGGTGGGCCGCTCACCGATCTCCTCGGCGACTTGCGCCATCGCAGTGTCGGCCACGTCGGCCAGCTCGGCGTCGGTCAGAGGGGTGGGCAGGTACTCGTCGATGATCCGCGCCTCGGCGTGCTCTGTGGCGGCCAGCTCGCCGCGTCCGTTCTGGGTGTAGATCTCGGCCGACTCACCCCGCTTCTTGGACTCCTTTGCCAGCACTTTGAGAACTTCGGCATCGGTCAGCTCGCGCGACTCGGCACCGGCGAGCTCCTCGTTGCGGATCGCCGTCATCAGCATCCGCAAAGTCGCGGTGCGCAACTTGTCCTGCGACTTCATCGCCGTTGTCAGATCTGCTCGCAACCGGTCTTTGAGTTCGGCCATGGGCCAAACGGTACGCCGCGCCGCTCAGGCGTCCCCGACGATCACGTTGTCAATTCGCACCGCGATCGACAGGATGGTGGCCATGAGCAACGACGCCGGCGGGTCGCAAACGTCCGGCCCGCCGCCGCCGGGCTATCCATCACCCGGCTATCCCCCGCCGGGCTACCCCTATCAACCACCGCCCGGATACCAGGGCTACCCACCGCCGGGCTACGGCCCACCGCCGGGGTATGGCCCACCGCCCGGCTACGGCCCACCGCCCGGGTATGCACCGCCCGGGTACGCGCCGCCGCCCGGCTACCCGGTGCCGGGGTATGGGCCGCCCGGCTATGGCCCCCCGCCCGCACTCAAACCCGGCGTGATCCCGTTGCGGCCGCTGGGCCTGTCCGACATCTTCAACGGCGCTGTCTCCTACATCCGGACGAATCCGAAAGCGACGCTGGGACTGACCACCATCGTGGTGGTCACCGCGCAGCTGATTGCGCTCATCCTGTCCGTGGGCCCTCTTGCCGTCAGCGGCCAGCTCGAGCCCACGCTCCTCGCCGACACCGGCGACGAGATTCCGCTCGGCATTCTGATCGGTACGGCGGCGTCAAGCCTCGCCGGAACGGTCGCGAGCTGGCTGTCCTCGATCGTCCTGAGCGGCATGCTGACGGTGGTCGTCGGCCGGGCTGTTTTCGGGGCAAACATCACCATCGGCGAAGCCTGGCAACGACTTCGCGGTCGGGTCTGGGCACTGATCGGCTTTGCGGTGCTTGCGCTGGTCGGCGGGCTCGTACTCGCCGCTGTCGTGATCGGCATCATCTTCGGTATCGGATTCGGCATCGACGGCATCGCCGGGGTCGTCGTCGGGATTCCGCTGGGACTGGGACTGATCGCAGCATTGATCTACCTCAGCACCATGCTGATCTTCACGCCCTCGATCATCGTGCTGGAACGACTCGCCATCGTCCCTGCGATCGTGCGGTCGTTCAGGCTGGTGAAAAACGACTTCTGGCGGGTGTTCGGCATTTGGCTGCTCGGCACCATCGTGGCCGAAGTGATCGCGACGGCTGTCGCGGTGCCGTTCAGTTTCACCGGCCAAATCATGCTGATGGCAGG
>DATFCF010000404.1:0-3683 GCA_035253445.1 Mycobacterium sp. | reverse complement strand
CTCGATCAGGAAGACACCTTCGAGGACGTCGCCCCGGTGGACGACGATCGCGGGTGCGTTGTTGCAATTCACCATCGCGAACCGCATGTCTGGCAGGGTCCGCAGGAACTCGAAGAAGCGGATGAGCACCGCGGCCACCTTCTTCGCGCCCACGATCGGTCTGCGGGCCGCGGTGGCCTTACCGCCACTGTCGGCGGTCCACGTGGCGTCGGGCGACAGTAGCGAGAGCAGACCCTCCATGTCGCCGGTGTTGGCTGCGGTCATGAATAGCTCGGTGATCTCCGCGGTTCTCGCGGCGTCGACGGGTCCGAACCGCCTGCGCCGGGCATGCACATGTTCGCGCGCGCGGTGCGCCATTTGGCGCACCGTCGCCGCGGATTTGCCGACCGCTCCGGCGATTTCGTCGTAGTCGAAACCGAAGACCTCGCGCAGCACGAAGACTGCCCGCTCATCGGGCGTCAGCGTTTCGAGCAGGACCAGCATGGCCATCGACACCGACTCGGCGAGGACGACGTCGGAGGAGGCGTCGCCCTCGTCGAGCAACAGCGGTTCGGGCAACCACGGTCCGATGTAGTCCTCGCGCCGACGGGCGCGTGCCCGCAGCGCGTTGAGCGCTTGGCTTGTCACCAGTTGCGCGAGATACGACTTGGTGTCACGCACCGTCGCGAGGTCCACATTCGCCCACCGCAAATAGCTGTCCTGCAGCACGTCGTCGGATTCGGTTGCCGAGCCGAGGATTTCGTAGACGATCGTGAACAGCAGCGGTCGCAGGTGGGTGAACCGCTCGGCATGTTCGTCGGACGTAATCACGTTTCCGTGACCACCTGCGGGGTGAACGCCGGTTGCTGCGGGCGCGGCCCGCCCTTGAACCAGAACGTCGAACCCGGCTTGCGGGCCTCGCGTCGCAGCGCCCACAGCGTGCCCTTGCAGACGGCCTCCTTGAGCGAGGCCGCCATCCGGCCGCTGACGTAGAAGTTCACCGCAGTGTCGTCCTTGCGGGCGAATTGCACGGTGGCGGCACGGCGGCCCAAGCTGATGCAGGCCCCGTTGAACGCCTGGTCGATGACCGCGGGCGCGGTGCCTGCGACACGGCTCAGCACGGTGTTGGCCGCCTGGGCGCCGAGCGGCGATGCGGCCTGGCAGCTCATCCGCAGCGGCACCCCCGACGGGGAGGCGCAGTCACCGGCGGCAACAATGCGCGGGTCGTCCACGCTTGTCAGCGTCTCATCGGTGAGCAGTCGGCCCATCGCGTCGGTTTGCAGACCGCTGTTGGCCGCAAGCTCGGGGACACCGAAGCCGGCCGCCCAGATCGTGACCGCGCTCGGACGCACCGCGCCGTCGGCGAAAACGACCGCGTCGCGGCGAACCTCCGTCACAACGTCGGTCTCGAGCACCGCGACCCCCAGCCTGGCCAGCACCTTGGCAACCGACCGACGCCCCGGGTCGGACAGGTAGGGCCCAAGCTGGCCGCCGCACACCAAGGTGACTTTGTGTCCCTGCTCGGCGAGCTCGGTGGCCGCCTCGATACCGGTGAGTCCGGCGCCGACGACGGTCACCGGCGCGTCGGCGTGCAGGTCGTCGACGGCGCCACGCAGGCGTTGCGCCTGCTCCAGTTCCGCTATGGGATAGCCGAACTCGGCGGCGCCGCGCACCGAGGCGGGCACTGCGGCCGTGCTGCCGACCGCGTAGATGACATAGTCGTAGTCCAGAGCTGGACCGGATGCCAGCTCGACCATGCGGGTGGCGCTGTCAATGCGGGTCACGGTATCGACGACGAGCTTGATGCCTTCGCCGAGCAGGCTGCCGTAGTCGGCGGTGGCCTCGTGGGTGCCTGCGACGAGCTGGTGCAGCCGGATCCGCTCGACGAATCTCGGGCGCGGATTCACCAGGGTGATGTCGAGGTCGCCGCGCATCCGCAGATGGTTGGCCGCCAGCGTTCCGGAGTAGCCGCCGCCGATGACGACGACCTTTGTCGTGGGTGCGTTGTGATCAGTCATGCCCTCAAGACACCGCCGACGGTTCAAACGTGACAAGACGTGATGTGGGTCACTCGCGCAACGAAGGGTCACTCCACCTGGTAGCGGGGGAACACACCGACGGGCGCAGGTAGCGCCGTGCCGGGGGAGAGGCGCTTATCGATCGACGCGAACGTCCGCGCGTCGTCGGATTGCCCGAGCAGGTCGAGCAGCCTGCCCGTCGACTCCGGCATCGCGGGCTGGCTGAGCAACGTCGCGATCCGCACCGTCTCCAGCGTCGTGTAGAGCACCGTGCGGAACCGCTCTTGGTCGGTCTTGCGCAGCACCCACGGCTCTTGGGCGGAGAAGTACTTGTTGGCGGCGCCGAGCGCGGACCAGATCGCTTCGAGGGCCAGATGCATGGCGGTCGCGTCGAAATGCTCACGCACCCGATCCATCAAGCCGTCGGCCACCTCGAGTAGCGCCTTGTCGTCTGCGGTGAGTTCGCCTGGCTCAGGGACGATTCCGTCGAGGTTCTTGGCCACCATCGACAGGGAGCGCTGCGCCAGGTTGCCCAATTCGTTGGCCAGGTCGGCGTTGATCCTGCTGATGATGGCTTCTTCGCTGTAGCTGCCGTCCTGCCCGAACGGCACTTCCCGCAGGAAGAAGTAGCGCACCTGGTCCAATCCGAACGTGTCGACGAGGTTAACCGGGTCGACGACGTTGCCCACCGACTTACTCATCTTCTCGCCGCGGTTCAGAACGAAGCCGTGCACGAAAACCTTGCGCGGCAACTCGATTCCCGCCGACATCAGAAACGCAGGCCAGTACACGGTGTGGAACCGGATGATGTCCTTGCCGATCATGTGCAGATCGGCGGGCCAGAACCGCTTGAACAGCTCCGAGGAGGTATCGGGGAAGCCGACGCCGGTGAGGTAGTTGGTCAGCGCGTCGACCCACACGTACATGACGTGATCGGGATGGTCGGGCACCGGCACGCCCCAGTCGAATGTGGTGCGGGATATCGAGAAGTCGCGAAGCCCGCCCGAGACGAAGCTGACCACCTCGTTGCGCCGCACGGTCGGCTCGACGAACTCCGGATGCGCCTCGTAGTGCGCCAGCAGCTTGTCGGCGTAGGCCGACAGCCGGAAGAAGTACGTCTGCTCCTCGGTCCACGTCACGGGCGCACCGGTCTCGGTGGCCACTCGCACACCGTCGGGGCCGACGCTGGTTTCGGCCTCGGTGACGAAGCCTTCGTCGCGCACCGAGTACCAGCCCGCGTATGTGTCGAGATAGATGTCGCCGGAGTCATTCATCCGCCGCCAGATCTCCTTGGACGCCTCGTAATGGTCGGCGTCGCTGGTGCGGATGAACCTGTCGAACGAGATGTTGAGCTTTCCCTGCAGCCCTTGGAACACATCCGAGTTGCGGCGCGCCAGTTCGGCGGTCGGAATGCCTTGCGCTGCGGCCGTCTCTGCCATCTTCTGGCCGTGCACGTCGGTGCCCGTCAGGTACCGCACGTCGAAGCCGTCCAGCCGCTTGAACCGCGCGATCGCGTCGGTGGCGATGTATTCGTAGGCATGCCCGACGTGTGGTGCGCCGTTGGGATAGGCGATGGCTGTTGTTATGTAGTACGGCTCGCTCATTTGCACTCAGCTTATTGTGTGCGTGATGTCCAAGCGCCCAGCCAGTCGGGAGAAGCCGCCCGCCCCGGAGCCGCTGACCCCG
>DATFCF010000403.1:0-4600 GCA_035253445.1 Mycobacterium sp. | reverse complement strand
AGCTTGCATACGGCCTCCGCGCTCGAGCGCATTGCCCGGCTGATCGGGCCTCAGACCCTCGTGCTCACGCTCCAGAACGGTCTGGGGAACGTGGAAGCCGTTTCCAAGTTTGCGCCGCCGGATCGGATTCTGGTCGGCATGACCACCTGGCCGGCGGATGTCGCCGGCCCGGGCCATGTGCGTTCGCATGGCCAGGGGATCGTCCGCATCATGGCGGCCGACCGGCTCGGCCATTCCGCGAAAGTCGCGACGGCATTCTCCGACGCGGGGCTTCGCTGCATCGAAGATCATGCGGTATGGAAGGCCATCTGGGAGAAAGTCGCCTTCAACGCAGCCCTCAACAGCATCTGCGCGGTCACTGGATGCACCGTGGACCAGCTCGGCGCCGCGCCGGAGGGGATGGCACTCGCCTCGGCGGTCATCGACGAAGTCGTGGCTGTCGCGCGCGCTGAGGGCGTCCAGGCGGATGCGGACCATTGCCGCGAGTCCGTTTCACACGCCATCGCACATCACGTGGGCCACAAGCCATCGATGCTGCAGGACGTTCTGGCCGGCAGGCTCACCGAAGTCGGCGCCATCAATGGAGCGGTGGTGGAGAAAGGCCGGCGAAGTGGCATCGCCGTCCCCCACACGAAGACCTTGCTGGAACTTGTGCGTTTGATGGAGGCCCGCAAGTTGGCCTGCGGCTAACCAAGCGGCAGGCGCTGGCCAGGCTACGCGTCAGTGGGGCAGGTCGTCCATCAGTTCATGGATGGCCTGCGCCAAGCGCCACGGGTCTGAGAGAAAAGGTAGGTGCCCTGTTGACAGCTCGAGAGAACCCGTCGGCAGGGTGAGCGCTCCAACATCCGCCGCTGCGGCGCGGGAGTGACCGCGCGGTCGTCGGTGCAAACGATGTAGCTGCGCGCGATGCGCCGGTAGCGGTCCACGCTCAGGTCGATCCGGTGTCAGTTCGGTTCGCAACGAAACCTTCGAGTCGTCCGGCGCATTGAGCGCGCCCAGCGAATTGCCGTCGATCGGCAGGAAGGCGCAGAGACCAGCTGCTTCGGGTATTCCGCGCACGAGTTCGGCAGCGGCAGCCATGCCACCCCTGCAATGCCGCTCGAGAGTCATCGGAGCATCGACGTCCTTCATCGCACTGGCGATGCGTTGCGCATACGAGGACAGCTTGACCTCGCCCGCTGGGGTCGCATCAGAACCGCTACCGAACAGGTCGAGGGATGGACACGGTGGCCTCGCATCCGCAGCGCTGCACTGACCGCGTCCCAGATCCATGCGCCCTGCCCGGCGCCATGGACCAGCACGACGTTTTCCGAACGGATGTCTGATCAAAAGCCCAGTGCCGTCAAGCGACGGTCAGCAGTTCGAACTTGCGCTGCACCGGGATCTCCGGAGCCATGCGGTTGTGTGTGATGAAGAGTTCAGGCTTGTTCTGGGTGTTGAGGCGCCATTGGCCGCCCACGATCCGCATCTTTGACACGTTCTTGGTGCCGCTGCCACCGAATTCCAGACGCCCGATCACGGTCTCATGCTTCAACGTGCGCAGCGTATCGGCCACCTTGGCGGCATATTTCGGGTTGCCGCTGGCCTTGAGCGCTGCGATGCCTGTCTCGAACAGTGCGTGTACGACCCCCAAGGGTTGTGTCCATTCCCTCTTTGTCGCGGCCTGGTAGGACTCGGCCAGTTCCTTGGCCGTCTGGCCGGTCAGACTGGAGCGGAACGGATAGGCAGGAGACCACCAGACCTCCGTGGACATGCCATCAGCGCGGGCACCGAGCGCCGCCACGCCGCTGGGGAACAGGAAGGCCTTTGCCACGGTGGCGACCTTCGGCCTGAAGCCCATCTGTGCCGCCTGCTTCATGAAGCTCGCCCATTCGGGCGGCGGAAATACGCCAGTGACAATCTCGACACCCTCTTTCTTGAAGGCATGGATGTAGATCGAGAAGTCATCCGTCCCCAGTGCGAACTTCCCCACATCGACGATCTTGTAGCCGGCCTTGGTGAACATGGCGGGCATACCGGTCTTGAGATCGCCCATGGCGTTGCCCGGCAGCGTGTTTTCGAACGCCGTCCCCACCACCTTGCGAACTGGCAGGTCTTTCCAGATGTCGAGAAACACATCGCTGATGTCCTCGAGTCCCCAGAAGAAGTGGACACAGTTCGTGAAGCCTTTGGTCGGCTCGCCCTTCATCGGGAACATCCACGCCTGCCACGGCGACATCGTGGTGATACACGGCACGCCGTTGCTCTCGCACTGCTGCGAAACCGGCACCACGCCGAGCGCACCCTGCGCGAGCATCAAGTCGACGTTGTGCTTGTTGATCAACTCGGCCGCGAGGTTCGATGCGCGGTCGGGGCTGCTCTGGTCATCGCGCACCAGAAACTCAACAGCATACTTCTTGCCCCCGATCGTCAGGCCACCGGCCAGCGCCTTTCTCGTCTGCTCGACGATGAAGTTGTCGCTTTCCGCGAAGGCAGAGAATGACCCGGTCTGGGGGCTGACGTAGCCGATACGGATGACGTCCTCGGCGGCCGATGTGATGCGCGGCACCAACAGCGCGGCACTCGCAGCGACGGCAGTGGACTGCCGCAAGAAGCGACGCCGAGTGGTGACATCGTCGGACTTGGCGGACTCGGAAAGCTGATCGTTCATCGTGGATCCCTCGGTGGTGGTGATGGTGGCAAGGCGCCTGGCGCCATTGGAGGCGGCTTCTTGCTGGCGGAGAAGCTTAGGAAGGACCCAAGCCAAGCGCTGTGCTGCAGCCGTCCAGGAACATGGCTGGCACCGGCACGCCAGCCAACTACCGATGACGGCTTTTTTCCATCCGACACCTCACTTGACCGCAGCCGTCATGCCCCCCTTCTTCGCGGGTTCGCCCGGTGTGGGATGCGGACGGACGAAAGCTAAGGTACCGGGGTGGCTCGCTTCTTGCGGGTCAATGCGTTGATCCGGTCCACTGCCTTGCGGAGTTCCCATGCATCCTGATCTCTTACCTCCCCCCAGTGCGGGTGCACCTGTCGGTTGGCCTGCATCGCATCAGCGTCTGAGCACATACAGCGTGCCGGAGGACCAGCGCTTCGCGTACTGGCTCGACCTGATCTGCTCGCTTTACGTCCACCTCGACTGTGATCCTCCGGAGGAGCAAGGCATCTTCGGCGAGGTCGAATTCAGCCGCATTGGCAACCTGCACTTCACGCACCTGCGCTCCAACGCGAAGTGCATTCGCCGCACGGCCGAGCGGATTCGCGAGGACAGTGAAGAGTACTTCCTCGTGTTCCTCCAGCGCGAAGGCCGCGGCACGCTGCGCCAAGACGGTCGCATGGCGGTGACCAACCCAGGCGACTTTGTACTCAACGACTGCACGCGCCCCTACGAGATCACCTTTGCTGGCGACCACCACGATGCTTATGTGCTGCGGCTGCCTCGGAAGGCTTTCACCGGGCACGTGGGAAACCTTGAGGACTTGTGCGCCACCACGGTCAGCGGTCAAGGCGCGGCAGGGCACCTGCTGCTGACCATGGTGGAGACGCTGAGGCGCGACATCGCCGACTTGCACCCCGCCTCGGTCATGGGAGTCTCAGAGGGCATCATCAGTGTCATCGGAGCCGGCCTTCGGAGCCTGCCTGCCGCCAGTCAGCGCAAACCCTCAAGCCTGGCCGCATACCATGCGGCTCGGATCCGGAACTACGTGCAGCAGCATCTGCGCGACCCGGAGCTCTCGATTGGCACCGTGGCAAGGGCCATGAAATTGTCGCCCGACCATTTGCGTCGCATGTTCCGCAATGAACCTGCTCCCTTGTCGCAGCTCATCTGGCAGCAGCGCCTGGATGCCTGCCGCCGCGACTTGGCGGATCCTCGCCTGATCGAGCGCAGTGTCAGCGAGGTTGCGTTCTCGTGGGGGTTTAACGATGCGTCGCACTTCAGCCGAAGGTTCCGCGAGCGGCATGGCATGGCGCCGCGCGACTGGCGCGCCGCGCAATGCCCAGATGCGGCTCCCATGCGCACATCTGGGCGGGTCGACACCTTGAGTTGCACCCACGCGCCTTGACTTCGGAGCGCGTGGCGATCCCAATAGCGCGACTCTTGGTCGAGATGGTGTGTGTCAATGGTCTCGGATCTCCAATCTGCATGACGTGGCTGGCGCGTCACTGCCGTTCAAGTCACCCACGTATCACTTGCAGCAACCTTGGCACAAGCGCTTTCACGATGACGCCTCAATCCGGTGGTTCCGAGAAGAGATGCGCACGCTATTCAAGACTGGAAGAGACTTCATGCAAAGGAATGGCCTCCCTCCCCCGTGACGGCATCGAGTGTTCCGAAGTTCAGCTGTTGATCAATCACGCGAGCCGAGATGAGAGTTCGCCATGAGGCCTGGGCAACAGTGCCAGCCGGCGCCGCTTCTTCGTGCGCATTGACCCAGCTGTCGAGCGGTCCTCGACGAGGCCACGATGCGGAACCATCTGCCGGAGAAGCGCGACCTGGGCAAGAGGCTGTTTGTCGGAGTGGGCAAGGTGCTGCAGTCCAGCGGCTTCCAAATCAAGACCGGGACCATGCTGGATCGCAGGCACATCACGCTGGGGCAGCCAGACTTGCCCGGCCCTT
>DATFCF010000402.1:0-2840 GCA_035253445.1 Mycobacterium sp. | reverse complement strand
GAAGGTCGCCGGTTCGATCCCGGCCCTGGCCACCACGGTTCGACGACGCGACTGCGCCGTCGCCAAGCTGCGATTTGGCAAAACCTCGCATCCCCCAACCCGCTGTCGGCGCCCTGGTTTCACCATCTCATGCGGCGTAGTCGGCGTTTCCACATCGGCCGGCGTGAGCAAACGACACCGAATGCTGTCTCATAGTGCGTCCGATCGGGGGACAGTGGACTCGGGGGCACGCTGAAGGCACTTTGTATCCGCCGACGAATTGTGGACATTTTCAGCGAAGTCATGGAGAAAGTCACAGGACGCTTGGTGCTCGTCACGTGCCTGCTCGGCCCGGAAGGGGAGGCGACGGACGAGAACTTCGTCGCCCAAGGCCACGCTCGTTTCGTCCGCCCCGACCGGCTGACGAACGCTCAGAGCAGACCGAGCTGCTTCAGGTCGGCGACGTACTTGTTGATCAACGGTGGGGAAATGTGAGGGATCGCCCCGTCCACGCCCAGATTCGACGCCTGCACCGCTGCGTGGAAGACCTCGGTGGGCGCGGCGGCCCCGTGCAACGGTCTGTCCGGTGTCCGATACGCATGTAGCAGGGGCAACACCGACTGCTGCCGTTGCTTCTCCGGCAGGCCGGTCAACGCGGTTTCGAAGCGGGCCAGCCAATCGTCGTAGTCATCGACCCGCTCGATCCTGTTGCCCGCGAGGTTCAGCCAGTCAACGAACACGTCCAGCGAGATGCCGTCGTCATGCGGGTTCATCACGTCGAACGAGCGGAACCCGTCGGTGATATTCGTGCCGATCGTGGTGATCGCCTCGGCGATGAAGTCGACGGGCAGCCCGTCGTAATGCGCCCTGGGTCGGTGGCACGCGCAATCGGTCTCGTAGAAGGAGCGCGGCGCGATACCCGTTGCGAGAAGACTGAACAGCAGCCGCGTGAACATGTCGGGCACATTCAACTGTCCGGCGTAGCGGCTGTGCGCAAGGATCATGTCGGAACGGAACACTGCGACCGGTAAACCGCACAGATCGTGCGCCTCACGCAACAGCACCTCGCCGGCCCACTTGCTGTTCGCGTAACCGTTGGCGTATGACTCGTCGATCTGCCGGACCGGGCTGATCGTGCGAATGTCGCCGTCCTCGTCGAACTCATCGGGTGGGACCGTCATCGCCACCGCAACAGTCGACAGGTAGGTGATCGGCTTGATCCGCGTTGTAATCGCCAGGCGGATCAACTCCGCGGTCCCAACAACATTGGGGCCGAACAGCTGGTTGTAGGGCAGCACATGGTTGACGAGGGCGGCGGGATGCACCACCAGATCCACACTGCTTGCCAGACGATCCCAGGTCGCAGAATCCAAGCCCAGGTTCGGCTCGCCGATATCGCCGGCGAGCACCTCGAGGTGGTCGCCGGCCAACTCGCGGAATCGACGCAGCAGCACGGGATCCCCGCTGTCGAAGACCCGTTCGAGGCGAGTCCGGGCCTCGGTGGTGTCGCGACCGCGGACCAGGGTGACCAGTGTGCCGCCCGTCTGCGACAGCCGTTCGAGCCATTCGAGCGCGAGGAATCGGCCGAGCCAGCCGTTAGCCCCGGTGAGCAGAACCGTGTGGGGCTGGCCGGTGGTCCGTGGCAGCGACGGGGCATCGGCCTGGGTCGTCGCGTCGATGAACTTGTCGAGCGTGAGGTCGGTGGCGCGTGCCGTGGTGGCGCCCGCTCCATGCACCGATGCGAACGTCGGCCGATTCGACGCCGAGTTACGCTCGCTTTCAACAAATTCCGCGATCTTTCCAAGGTCTGTGGCGGGGCTGACGATCACCCCGACGGGAACCTCGACGCCGAAGATGTCCTGCAGCAGGTTGGAGAACGTCAGCGCGGACAGTGAGTCCCCGCCGAGGTCGGTGAAGTGGGATTCGGGATCGAGCTCCCGCGTGCCGAGGATGGCACCGGCAGCCCTGGTGAGTGTGTCGATCACCGGCAGTTCCACAGCGGCGCCGCGCAGGGCCCGCAGTTCGCCGACCTGAGCCGCTGCGATGTCGGCGTACATCTGCTCGAGGCGCTCGCCGTAGCGCTCCTTGAGATTCAGTCGCAACAGCTTGCCGACGCCGGATAGCAATCCGTTGGCGGCGCTGAACGGTTCGGTTTCGACGATGAAATCGACTGGCAATTCGTATGATTGCAGTTCGGCGGCTCGCGCGGTCCGTTGCAGAGAGTCGCCAAGGGCGCTCTTGAGGCCGTCGGTGTCGTGGCCGTAGGTGTCCAGCGCGTAGGGCGTGGGAACCACGACCGCCAGCAGATTGGCGCGTTCGCTGTTGCCGTAGACGAAGATCTGGCGCACCAGCGGCGCGCCTGAGAACACCGCCTCGATGTGTGCGACGGCGACGAATTCGCCCTGCGCCAGCTTCAACACGTTGTTGCGCCGGTCGACGTAGGCCAGCCGGTCGGGCTCGATCTCGGCCATCACATCGCCGGTCCGGTAGTAGCCGTCGTCGTCGAACGCGGTAGCGGTGACATCCGGGCGCTTGTAGTAGCCGGGCATCGCGGTCTGCGTCTTGACGAGCAATTCGCCTCGCGGATAGGGCTTGTCGGTTTGGAAGTAGCCCAGCTCGGGCACGTCGACAAGTTTGTAGTCGATCACCGGTGGGCGGGTCACGACGCCATCGCGGGTAACCGAGCCGACTTCGGTCAGTCCGTAGCCGTCGTTGACGTGTACGTCCAACACGGAATCGAGAAAGACCTTCATCTCACCGGCAAGCGGCGCCGTCCCGACGGAACCCCCGAGCACCCGGCCGCCGAGCACAACGTCTCGCACCTCGGCCGCGGCTTCGTGCCTGGCTGCGGTCACATCGAG
>DATFCF010000401.1:0-6532 GCA_035253445.1 Mycobacterium sp. | reverse complement strand
AAGGCCGGTTCGAATCTCTTGGCCGTGCTGGTCGAGCATGACCGTCATCACGTTGTCGCCCACCTTGTCTGTGAGCGCGCTGGTTTCCAACACGGCGTCTCGCAGAATATCCCGTGCTTGTTCGGCAGCTTCGTCGGCGGGGCAATTGACCGCAGTCAATCGCGCCTTCGCGCGGTCGATGATTTCGTTTTTGACCATACCAACCGCGTCGATGTAGAACGCGCTGAATTGCTGTGTGTCAGGACGCATTTCAACGCTTGTCGCGGTGTCGCCAACAACTGTCGTTCGGAACATCACTTTGGTGACTATGTTGTCTTTGCGTTGAAGGCCAGACGCTAGAACAAGTGCCGGGACCTTTCTGTTCGCCGCTGACAGCCGCGTGTAGGCGTCTTTGAGCGTTTCTTCAACCCGTCGCCGGATTTCTCGGTAATGCAAGTCCGGTGGCGGTTGCCAAAATGTACTCATCGCTGGCGCAAGCTCGTCGTAACCGCTGAGCGCTTCGGCGATGAGTCGATCAGTGGGCTTGCCGTCGAAAAAGGCCCACCCGGTATATCCCAGCACAACCCAACAGTCGGTGCCCAGAACAACGACCGTCTTGTTGCTGTGCGGATCGTATTCGCCGGTTGGGTTGTCTGGCGTTGGGTCGACGCTGACGAATCGGTCGCTCGCGTGGAACGCCCAATTTCCCGCGACTGCGGCGACGATCAGGGTCATTACGAAGTCACGCCTCCTTGCCTAGACGCTCCCGAGACAGTCGCCGGTGCATTCGGTCGTGACGGCGCTCTCTTTGAGGAACTGTCCGCTAGGCGTGGTCCAAGTTCGCATGGTCTGCTCGACCGGCTTCCCGCACTGCTTACACGGTTCGGGCCTGGTCACGACACGGTCGCGAGTAGGCATGGCTTCCATTCTCCCGCGTCCCTCCAACCCCTGTGGGTGACTTCCTCAATCGCAGACAGAAGCGGCTGGAAATCGACAGAAAGCACCTGGACCCGTGGGCACATTTTGGGCACAGTTACAGGTAAATCTGGTCAATTCTGGTGAATCCTGGTCTATGTCAATCGGCAGGTCAGAGCGGTTTCCGATCCCCTGATCGGCACCCCGAAACGGGTTCGATTCCCGGCAGCTCCACAGAGAATGAAACGGGCCAGGGCGAAAGTCCTGGCCCGTTTCGCTGAGTAGCGAAGCGGGTTTTTGTCGAGCTCATCTACGTGGATCACTGCGTTTGCGCGGACAACAGCGAAAAGAACCGCTGCGACGGATCATCGGCGCCAGGGCTTCCTTTCAGTGTGTCCCGGGTGATCGGGTGGCTCAGGTCGACCAAGGACGGATCGTTCACATGAGCCGAGTCGGTCACAATCGTCCGCTCGATCAACTTCCATGTGCCGGCTCGCTTCTCGTACTTGTCGAGGTAGCGCCCGCCGACCACGACGTCCACATCCCGATCGCCCGCGCTGAACGTGTGGGTCGCGATGGTGTAGATCTCACCTTCGGCACTGTCGCCGCTTATTGCAAAGTTCACGGTGGTGATGTGGTGTTGCATCGATCGGATGTAAGGGCGGGCGGCGGCGAGCTCGCGGAGGAAATCGTCGACACTCCCTGTCGAGAACGCGCCGTGGGCGTCCTCGGCGTCGTGGTGGTAGAGCTCCCGCAACTTGGCCAAGTCGCCACGATCGACGGCGCGGCAGTAGCTGTGGACCAGCTTCCGCAGCTGGAATTCGTCGAGCATTTCCTGCAGCAGGGCTTCAGTCGGCGGCATTGGATTCAGAATTTCGCGACGGCGCCGGCATCGACGAACGCGACCTTGTCGGCGACTCCGCCGCCCTTATTGCCTGCCATCGCGACCTTTCACCCGGAGGATCTGCATCCGAAACCAGTCAAGCAGCGTGGGCCCATTTGCGATGGTTTCAGGCACCGCAGCCGAGAGGGCATCTATCTCTGAAGGTCCCACTGCCCGAAATCGGCGGCAAGAACCTCGTCCACGTCCACGTGGGTCCCGCCCAGGCTGACACCCGGGTCGGAGGCGGTGACGATCACATACTGATACAGCACGGCCGCGGGCTCGCGCTCACCGTCAGACCACGCCCTCGTCTGCCATGCCCACCACTTTCCTTCGCTGGTTGAGCGCCCGATGACCCCGTCTCGGACAGCCCATCCACACGCGTTGGCATGCCCATACATGCCGGTGCGCTTCACGGCCAATACCGAGTTGATTCCCCGAAACCATTCCACAGCAAGGCTATTCCAGGTGTCGAGGTCGATGTCCTCATCGACACTGAAGAAGATCGGCGCCGAATCCGGGCCACCGGCAGCGGCGTGCAGCCGCAGAGCTGTCTGAGCGTCTGCCACACCGCCGTCATAGCCGCGGGTGTAATCCGACGGCGTCGGCCAACCGGGTTTTCCGTATTGATAGCAGCTGACGACGTGCAGGCCCTCCGCGCGCAGCGCATCCGCATACTCGCGCGTGACGGGCTTGAAATCGAAATCTGCGCCCGGCCGTAACTCGGACACATAGACGAGTGCCCCGTCATAGCCCGCCGATTTGATCTGATCCGGCGGGACCAACCGGTGCGTGAAATCGATCAGCTTCAAGTTCGCTGCTGATGCCGTCTGCGCTCCGAGCGTCGCAGCCGCCGCCCCTGCGCTCAGGAGAACCGGTGCGCAGACTGCATATTTGAGGGCGTCGCGGCGTGACACAGACCGCGGTGCGCCGCTATCTCGCGGCTCACTGATGCTCACGGGTGACATGCTGGCACTCGTGGCCACCAGTGCTGGTCAAATTCGTCGACTTCGCAGCTCAGCATGATTTGCGCCGGACTCGATTCCCGGCCCTTCCTGTTGTTGCAATGAGATCTCGCAACTGTTCTCAGGGAGTTGGGCCAGCGCATGCCTGACAGGCAATAGTCTGCGAAAAAGGAGGGGAGGTGGTCGAACTGGTCTCCGCACAACGAGAGTTCTCGGCTTACGGCCCATCGCACTTGGTGGTGCTCGCGCTGTTCGCGATCGGCGCTGTGCTCCTGGTCTGGATCGGACGCCGTCAGACCGAAGCGCAGGCGCGCCTGTTTGGCCGGGCATTCGCGCTACTGATCGTGGCCGCCTTCCTGGTGGCGCTGATCTACAAACTGATCCGGCCGAACCTCGAGACGTCGGTGCCGCTGCAGCTGTGCGATATCGCGGAACTCGCGGCGGCATATGCTCTCTGGTCGCAGCGGCATTGGGCCTTCGCGCTCACCTACTTCTGGGGCCTCGTCCTGAGTTCACAGGCGTTGATCACACCGGATGTAGGCACGCCAGATGAAGGCGCGCCGGACTTCCCCCATCACCTCTTCCTCACGTTCTTTACCCTTCACGTGCTCGTGGTGTGGGCCGCCATTTATCTCACCTGGGGGCGCCGGATGCGGCCGCGGTGGCGCAGCTACCGGTTCGTGGTCATCGCGACCCTCGCATGGGCGGCATTCACCTTCGCCTTCAACGCGATAACCGGGACCAACTACGGCTACCTCAACAGGAAACCGCCGACCGCGTCACTGCTGGACGTATTGGGTCCGTGGCCGGTGTATCTCTTGACGGAGATCGCGATCGTCCTCATTGTGTGGGCCCTGATGACCTGGCCGTGGGAGCGGACACGGCGCCATGCCCGCGAAACTTCAGCCCGATAGTCGATGGAGATTCACCATGCGAATCGCTGTGGTCGGCGCAACGGGAAACATCGGCGCCCGCACCGTCTCTGCCCTCGAGAGGAGCGGACACGACGCCGTCCGCATCAGCCGCTCGCTCGGCGTGGACCTGACGACCGGCGACGGCCTTGACACGGCGCTGGACGGCGTTGACGCAGTGGTCGATGCGATGAGCGCGCCGCCGGCCAGTCGTGACGCGACGCTGACATACTTTCGAGCCACCACCACCAACCTGCTCGGCGCCGAGGAACGTGCAGGCGTGCGCCACCACGTACTGCTGTCGATCGTCGGAATCCACCGGATGGAAGGCAACGCGCACTACGCGGGCAAGCGCGAGCAGGAACGTCTGATCGCCAACGCCCATGTGCCGTACACCATTGTGCCGGCGACCCAGTTTCACGACTTTGCGGCGATGGTCGTCGGCTGGACGGAGCGCGATGGCGTCGCCACCATCGCGCCCTTGCTCGTTCAACCGATCGCGCCCGACGACATCGCCGAGGTCTTGGCCGAGATCGCCGCCGGAGAGCCGCAGGGCCGTTACGTCGACGTCGCCGGTCCCGAAACGCAAGACCTCGTCGACATGGCCCGGCGGACCAACGAGGTGCTCGGCCGCGACGTAGAACTCGTCCCGACGTGGTCGGGCGTCTTCGACGAGTCAATGGCAGGTAACGTCATGCTGCCCGGCGAGAACGCCCGCATCGCCTCGACAACGTTTGGCGACTGGCTCACGCAATTGAAGCGCGAGAATTGCTGAGACACACCGATGTCGGAGGATCCATCGTGCGATGAACGGCGTTCAAGGGCGCCAAGGAGAGGGCGGCATGACAACAGAAGAGAACGACCATGACGCGACATCGTCCGAGGGCGTGGTGGTCGTTGCGGGGGCCGGTTCGGGGACCTATGCGCAACGGATCACCGCCGGCCACCACGAGATCATCTCCGACGAGCCGCACCCGATCGGCGACGACGCGGGGCCGACGCCCTACGATCTGCTATTGGCCGCGCTCGGGGCATGTACCTCCATGACGGTGCGGATGTACGCCAACCGGAAAGGCTGGCCACTCGAGCAGGTGCGAGTGACGTTGCGGCACTCACGCATCCACGCAAAAGACTGCGCGGACTGCGAAACCGCCACTGGATGGATCGGTCATATCGACCGTGAGATCGAGCTATCCGGTGACCTCGATGACGCTCAACGGCAACGGCTACTGAACATCGCCGAACGCTGCCCTGTTCACCAGACCCTCACCTCGGAGATTCGTATCGCCACATCCTTGCGATAACGGCCAATCGAACCTGCGATGCCGCGGACGTGAGCGTGTGCACTGCGAAATGACCTGTGCCACCACGTATTCCGCCCCTTCGGAGGGCGAGATCAGCACACCGGGTGACAACCTTGGTCAATCCGCGGCGCCTTCGGCGCGCCACCTCGCCTGCCAGGAATCCGCAGATGCAGCCCAGAAGGAAGGATGCCCGTCCGCGTCGCTTGCTTCTCCGCGCAACGGCTGATGCGAGAAAACCACACATCGAGGAAACAGTGGCGACCGCCAGTAGCAGAGCAATCAGGTAGGTCGGGCCGAGCGACCCCATATCGTCACCTCCGGGCCCAGGCTGTCTAGGCTGCCCGCCCGATCCAATCACCGCTTTCGCCCGACCAGCGTCGTCGATCGTCGTTCGTGACCAAAACGAGCACGAACCGTTAACGGTCTGGCTGGGGGAAATCGCAAGAGGCAAGGACGTTTATCAACTCCTTGCCACTTTCAACATATAGCGCACAGGGGGTCTTGCGGCAAGACCCCGGTCGTGATGCAGACTCGCGGTCCGGACGGCGCGCAGCCGGTCAAATCTGAATCTTGTTGAAGGGGGTCTTCATGATTGACGTGATCGTGGTGGGCGGCGGACCGACCGGCATGATGCTGGCCGCCGAGTTGCGGCTGCAGGGCGTGAACGTGGCCGTGCTGGAGAAGGACGCGGAGCCCACCAGGATCGTCCGTTCGCTCGGCCTGCACGTGCGCAGTATCGAGGTGATGGACCAGCGCGGTGTGCTGGAGCGGTTCCTCGCGCACGGCAAGCAGCACCCGCTCGGCGGTTTCTTCGCCGGCATCAACAAGCCCGCGCCCGACCGGCTGGACACCGCGCATCCCTATGTCCTCGGTATCCCGCAGAACATCACCGATCGCCTGCTGGCCGAGCGCGCCACCGAGCTCGGCGCCCAGATCCGGCGCGGCCGCGAGCTCGTCGGTCTCAGTCAAGACGAACACGGGGTGGCCGCTGAGCTGGCCGACGGCACACACCTGCGCTCGCGCTACCTTGTCGGCTGCGACGGCGGCCGCAGCACGGTGCGCAAGCTGCTCGGCGTCGGCTTCCCAGGCGAGCCCGCCAAGGTCGAGACGCTGCTGGGCGAGATGGAGGCGGCCGCGTCGCTGGAGACCGTGACCGCCGTGGTTGCCGAAGTCCGCGAGACGCAGAAGCTGTTCGGCCTCATGCCCTTGGAGGGCGGGGGTTACCGCGTTCTCGTGCCGGCCGAGGGAGTGACGGAGGACCGCTCGGTCCCGCCGACCCTCGAGGAGTTCAAGCGACAGCTGCAGGTGGTCGCCGGCACGGACTTCGGGGTGCACTCACCGCGCTGGCTGTCCCGTTTCGGCGACGCCACCCGGCAGGCCGAGCGCTACCGGGTGGGCCGGGTGCTGCTGGCCGGCGACGCGGCGCACATCCACCCGCCGACCGGCGGGCAGGGGCTCAACCTCGGTGTCCAGGACGCGTTCAACCTCGGCTGGAAACTCGCCGCCGAGGTCGGCGGCTGGGCACCGGAAGGGCTGCTGGACAGTTACCAGACCGAACGCCACCCCGTGGCCGCC